>NZ_JBBIAR010000106.1:0-23603 GCF_054185165.1 Bradyrhizobium sp. UFLA05-109
GACCATGGCGGAGCTGCGGCAGCTTTGCGCTAGAGCATGCATCCCTAACTCGAATGTGAAGCGAGGGCGATCTTCGCGCTTTGCTTAAATGCATTTGCATGTCACCATCGCGTCATACGACGGGAGGGCGCGATGCGCTTGCTAATCTCGATCGGGGCTGTGCTGGTCGCCGGCATGCTTGCCGGAGGTGACGCTGCGAGCGTCGCGGCGCCGGGACCAAACCATCAAGCGCCAGGATATCAGCAGCAGGCGGCGGACAAGGACGCGCAGGCCGTCGATGTCGAGCTGATCCTCGCCGTCGACGTCTCCTACTCCATGGATATGGACGAGCTTGCGATCCAGCGCGAGGGCTACGCCCAGGCGATCCAATCAAAGGAATTCCTTCAGGCGTTGAAGGCCGGGCCCAACGGCCGGATCGCGGTGACCTACTTCGAATGGGCCGCTTCCAGCGACCAGAAGATCATCATTCCCTGGCGATTGATCGACGGACCCGAGACGGCCGATGCTGTTGCCGCCGAAATCCTGAAGACGCCGATCCGGCGCGCCTCGCGTACCTCGATCTCCGGCGCGATCAATTTCGCGATTCCGCTGTTCGACGAGGATCCCTATCGCGGCCTGCGCCGCGTCATCGACATCTCGGGCGATGGTCCCAACAACAATGGCGGGCCGGTCACGGTCTCGCGCGATGCCGCGCTGGAGAAGGGTATCGTCATCAACGGGCTGCCGATCATGGTCAAGGAGCCGTCCTATTCGACCATGGATATCGACAATCTCGACTATTACTACGAGGACTGCGTGGTCGGCGGTCCCGGCTCCTTCGTCATCGCGATCAAGGATCGCGAGAAGTTCAAGGAGGCGATCCGCACAAAACTCCTGATGGAGGTGGCCGGCCGCACACCCGAGCGCAATGTCGTCCACGTTGCCGACAAGGAGCCGCGCGTGAGCTGCCTGATCGGGGAAAAAATCTGGCAGGATCGCTGGGGCCGGTAGGGGATGACCGACGAACGTCCTTTCGGAACGGGCGCGTCCGAGGACTGAGCCGTCAACGGGATGCCAGGGCGGTCAAAATGCGCTCGATCGTGCGCAGGTGCGCCAGCGCGCTCTCGAATGCATGATTTCCGATGCGCCGCCAGATCCCCGACGTTTCCTCCATCAGATTCGGAATGGTCAGCGGAAACTCGGCGGCCTGCTGGAGCGCTGCTTTCTCGTTGATGAGATATTCTCCATTCAGCGCAAACAGGACCTGCGCAACGCAGGTCAGCGCGCGGTAGACGCAGCCCGCGACGTGGGTCTGGTCCTCGCGCAGCGCGGCGAGTTCAGCGTTCTCGATGCTGAACAGGATTTCCCACCGAAAGCGCCGGATCAGCGCGTCGCGCAGTGGCTTTGGATAGGGCAGTGCGATCGACTTCAGCTCAGCAATCACCGCGCGTTCGTCGCGCAGCGCCTTACAGCAGGCGATCTCACCCATCCAGATCGCCGAGCAGAACCCGTGCGGATGTCCGGGCTGATAGTCCATGCTGATCTGCCCCTCGCGGCAGGCCTCCATCGTGCGGCGGACCGCATCGATGTTGCGGTAGAGCAGATCGACCTTCTGCCCCTCGACCGTCAGCCAGGCGCCGCCGACGATCCACGGGCCCCATTCGCCGACCGAGGTGACCGTCGTCGCCTCGGGATCGTCGGCGAGTTGCTGCGCCGCCTGTTGCAGGCCATCGGTGTCGAGCATGCTGCTGTCGGAGAAATACAGGCCGATGTCGTAGTCGGAGTTTTCGTGCGACGTCCCGCGCGCCCGCGAGCCGCCGAGCACGATGGCCTCGACGCCCGTGACGTCGCCAAGCGTGGATACCACCCGCTCGATGAGCGGATCGCGCCGGATGTCCGTCTGCGCTGCCATCGGGTGAGGTCCCGCACGGTGCTGTGTGCTTCCGGTCGCGGGTATGGTCCTCTTGACGTGGATGGTCAACTCCCGGCGGGATGATCGATGGTTCGCATTGCCAACGGGATTGGCAGCAGGCAAGACTGACGCGTCGTCCTGACCAGGTGAAAACGATGGCGAACGCCAGGCTTGCGCAAACGTCGGATCTTGCGGGGTTGCTGGCGCTTTTCCGGGCGTCCGACGTCAGCGCGGCGGCCGAGCCTCGCGAAAGGGCCGAAGACATCTGGCGGCAGACACTCTCGCGCGACGACCTCGCCGTGTTCGTGTCGGAAGCCGACGGCCAGATCGTTGCGACCTGCATGCTCATCACGGCGCCCAACCTGTTGCGCGGCGGCAGCTGGCACGGCTTCCTCGAAAATGTCGTGACACATCCGGGATTTCAGCGGCGCGGACACGGGCGCGCCGTCGTCGCCGCAGCGCTGGAGGCTGCCTGGGCCAGGGATTGCCACCACGTGCTCATGCAAAGCGGCCGGAAGGACGCGCGCGTGCATCGCTTCTACGAGCGTTGCGGTTTCGTGCCGGGCCTGCGCGTCGGCTACGTCGCGCGTAGGCCCGAGCCCGGCATGAACGACGTCAGATCCGCGCCTCCAGGATCAGGTTGAAAGGCGTCTCGGGGCGTGTTGAATGGCTGTCTATTTTGAGCGTGGCCCACCGTCGGGCACCCGCCCCGCAATTACCAACCAACGATGCACGATTGCCCACTTGTCGCGTCCGCGCGGATTGAAATCCAGAAGGGGCGACTTTGCGCTTTGAAGTTCGAGGAAGAATTCGAGAGTTTTTTTGCGCGTGGTTCGATAGCGCGGCGATCGTTGCCTCGCGATCCAGCGATCCCATTCCCGGACAATCAGGAATTGTCGTCTTGTCCATTGAGCCATCGTCGCCCGCCTGCGTACGGACCAAGGTCGCGCTGGAGGTCAGATGACGGAAGCGGCAGGCGGTCGCGCCTCGGTTCAGTGGGATGTGTCTGCTGTCGAGCGCTCACTCCAGAGGGGTCAGCGACTGCATCGTCTCGTAAAGCACTGAACACTTGGGCGGCCATTTCGCTTAGCTTGGCCAGGCTCGTTTCGATGTCGCTGTGCATCCGAGCGAGTTCACGGGATTTTTGATATTTGCTGAACTGAATAATCTGAGCCGACATGGCAATGCTCCGGCGGTATGTCTTGCCAGAGTAGTCGCTGGTAGGCGGATTTTCCTATCTGCCAATTCAGGTGGCAGGCGCATTCTTTTGGGTGGCAAACACGTGTGCCATCGACGAGCCTGCCGTTCACGTTGGCGGGACGTTTCGTCTCGAATTGGGGAAGCTGACGACAAAGCCGACTTCCCGCCCGGCGATCAATCGGCCGGGGTCATATACGGGCCATAGAGTACGTCTCGCCGTCGCCTGTATGTCTTCGAGATAGCCCGGATCGCGGCGAGGCAAATTACAGAACAAGCGATTTCAATGATCACTTGAGTCGTTCCGTATTAAAAAGAACAGGTAATAATTGCGGACATTAGCAGATTCTGGGCGGCTGGGGCCGGAAGATCGGCCATTTCCAAAGCCGGACATTGATCTTTTTCTGAGCATGCGACATTTTTGTCACCGCTCGCAATTGCGAGGGAAACAGCGGCTACGTCGGCCCAGGCCTCAAGACAGGCCGGCCACCAGCGGGCGCTGCAGGTGTCTTGCCATCAGGTCCGCCGCCTCGGCATACTGCCGCGCTTCCAGGATGTCGAGCAGGCGCAAATGCTCACGCACGTGCCGGCGCATGCCGTCGCGGTCGGCGAAGCTGCGATAGGCGAATAGGCGCCTGATCGAGTTCACGCGCTTGAGGGCCTCAACGAAGAACGGATTGCCGGCGCCGCGGACGATCTCCTCATGGAATTCGCAGCCGGAGTGATAGATCTCGCCGATCGTCATCTTCTCGAGCTCGCCTTCCAGGACGCGCAGCTGGCGCTCGCGCAAACGGGCGATCACCTCCTTCGGCAGCATGAAGTCGGGCTGCGCGATCGCCGCGGGCTCGATCACCGCGCGAAACGACATCGCCTTAGCCTGCGCTTCGGGGCTGGAGATGGTCTCCGCAAAGCGCCAGCCATAGCCCGGCAGGCGTGCGATCCAGCCCTCGGCCGCGATCCGATCCAGCAGCCGCTGCAGCTCGGCCCGGCTCAGATCATAGCGGCGCATCAGCTCCGCCTCGGTGACGTCAGCCGGCAACCTGCTCGCGAGCACGTCGCCCGCGATCGTCGCATAGACCTGCTCGCTGCGCCTGACGGCCGCGAGCGCCGGTTGGGCCGCGCCGCTGGTCGGATTCTTCGCCAGCACGAAGCCGCGATGCGGCTCACCGCGCGCCAGACCTGCCGCCTCCAAAGCCTTGAGGCCGAGCCGGATCGGCGCGCGTGAAAGGTCCAGCGCATCCGCAAGCCTTTGTTCGATCAAGCGATCGCCGGCTTTCATGCCCTCTCGCCGGGCGAGCGCCATGATCAGGCCGGCGAGGTGCTCGGCACGCTCGGAACCGCCATTCCTGGCGCCGAAGCCCGATGGCGCGCGCGCCGGATGTCCATATATGCGAGGTCGCTCCTCGCGATGGCCTCCAAAATCTGGATGTGTTCGTTCCCACCGAAGCCAAATGCGCGCTGATCGACACGATCGCTGCCGCCGGCGTGTGTGAGATCGATGCCGGATCCTTCGTGCCGCCAAAGGTCGTGCCGCAATTCGCCGACGTCGATGCGGTGATGGCGCATGCGCTCAGGCACAAGACGGCGACCATCGGTGCGCTTGTGCCGAACCCGAAGGGCGCCGAGCGCGCCGTCGCCGCCGGCGTCAACGCCGTCTATTTCGTCATCTCGGCAAGTGAGACGCACAATCGCGCCAATGTGCGCCGCTCGGTCGAAGAGCAGTTCAAAGGATTTCGCGCGGTCCGTGCCGCGATCGACGCCCGGCTGGTGGAGCAGCGACCGCAACTGATGGGCGCGATCTCGACCTCCTTCGGCTGCTCCTTGGAAGGCGAGGTCAGCGAAGCGGCCGTGTGCCGGGTTGCGCGTGCCTTTGCCGAAGCCCGTGCCGACGAGATCGGGCTTGCCGACACAGTCGGCTACGCTACCCCCAAACTGATCAGGCAGATCGTCGAAGCCGTCAGGCGCGAGGTCGGATCGCAGATGACGCTGCGGCTGCATCTGCATGACACGCTCGGCGCGGGCCTTGCCAATGCGGTCGCCGGCCTCGAGGCAGGCATCCGCCGTTTCGATGCGGCGGTGTCCGGGCTCGGCGGCTGCCCCTTTGCCCCGGGCGCGCGCGGTAACATCGTCACCGAGGATCTCGTCTTCATGCTGGAGCGGATGGGCCTTTCCACCGGCATCGACCTCGATCGCCTGATGCAAACGCGCGAGATTCTCGCCCGACATATCCCGGCAAAGTATCTGACGGGCCATCTGCACGAGGCGGGCATCCCCAAGGTGCTGCGGAGGGCGGCATGACGGCTTCTATGCGCGAGAACGCATCGGAGCTTCGTCCGCTGGCCGGCCTCCGCGTCATCGAGTTCAGCCAGATGGTGATGGGGCCGAGCTGCGGGCTGATCCTCGCCGATCTCGGCGCCGACGTGATCAAGGTCGAGCCGCCCAAGGGTGACCGCACCCGCTATTTCAAGGGTCCCGCCGCCGGCTTCTTCGCCACCTACAGCCGCAACAAGCGCAGCATCGCGCTGGATACGTCGACCGTGGAAGGCCAGAACATCGCGCGGCGGCTGATCGAGAATAGCGATGCCCTGATCGAGAATTTCCGGCCGGGCCTGTTGAAGCGCGTCGGCCTCGACTACGAGAGCGTCGCGGCCTTTGCGCCACGCCTGATCTATTGCTCGCTCAAAGGTTATCTTCCCGGTCCATACGAGAATCGCCTTGCGCTCGACGAGGTCGTGCAGATGATGGGCGGTCTTGCCTACATGACCGGCCTGCCGGACCGGCCGATGCGCGCCGGCGCTTCGGTCAACGACATCATGGGCGGCATGTTCGGCGTGATCGCAATCCAGGCTGCGCTCGCCGAGCGGCAGCGCACCGGCCGTGGTCGTTACATCCAGAGCGCACTGTACGAGAACAACGTGTTCCTGATGGCGCAGGCCATGATGTGCGAGGTGGTCAGCGGCCAGCCGTCGATCCCCTATTCGATCAAGGACAGCCCCTGGCCGGTCTACGACCTCTTCGACACCAGGGACGGCTCAAAGCTGTTCGTCACCATCGTCGGTGAAGAGCAATGGGAGGCGTTCTGCCGCGCTTTCGATCGCGAGGCCTGGCTTGCCGATCCGCGCTTTGCGACGAGCAATGACCGCGTCGACCATCGCGGCTGGCTGATCCCCGAGATCGCAAAGATCTTCAAGCAATGGGACAAGGCCGATCTCGCCGCGCGCCTTGAGCAGCTCGATCTGCCCTATGCTCCGGTGAACAAGCCCGGCGATCTCTTCGATGACCCGCATCTCAACCAGTCGGGTGGGCTGACCCACATTCACCTGCCTGACGGCGGTGAGGCAAAAACGCCGTTGTTGCCGATCTCCATGGACGGCCGCCGCTTGCCGAACCGTTACGACCCGCCGCAGATCGGCGAGCAGACGAGCGAAGTCCTGAGCGAGATAGGCCTGTCCCCGAACGAAATCGAAGCGCTGCGACAAGCTGGAACGATCAAGGTCGCACCGTCCTGACGCTTGGCGCCATCAAAGAGAACACAGGGAGGAGCACATGAGCATTACCAGGCGCCAGGCGCTGATCGCGGGCTCCGCATTGGCCGGCGCACCGCTGCTGGCGGGACGATTGCACGCGGAGGGAAAGCAGGTCTCGCTCGCCTTCGGACCGGTGTCGCCAGTCTACGCGATCGGCATGATCGCGGAGCTGAAGGGTTATTTCAGGGACGAAGGGCTCGATTCGAAGCTCGTGACCGGCAATGCCGGCACGTTCGGTCGTCAAACGCTGGCGGCAGGGCAGGCGCTGTTCGCGCATGGCGATGCCAGCCATCCGTTGCAGCTCAGCGCGCGCGGCAAGCCGTGCAAGATCCTGCTCGCGACCGAGATGGTGTGCTCCTACGCCAACATCATGGTCCGGCAGGATCTCTACGAGAGCGGCATCACCACGGTCGAGAAGCTCGCGGACTATAAGCGCGCGGACGGCGCCAAGCCGATCGTTGCGGCCACCGCGATCGGCTCGGGCACCTGGGTGTTCGGCACCTATGTGTTCGAGGCGCGCGGTCTCGCCGACAAGGTGAATTGGGTCGCCGGCGGAGGGCCGAACACGATGTTCCCCTCGCTCCAGACCAAGCAGTTCGACGCCATCATGGCGCCGCCGAGCTGGATCGTCGAGGTCGAGAAGAAGGGTTTTGGCAGGATCCTCTACGACACGTCAAAACCCGGCGTGTTCGAGAAGGATTTCGGCGGCACGCTGCCCGTGCTCGTAATCTACACACTTCAGGACACGGTCGAACAGGACAAGGCGATGGTGCAGGCCTATGTCAACGCGATCTACCGCGCGATGGCCTTCGTGAAGGCGACGCCGCTCGCGGACGTGCAGGCGCTGGTCACGCCGAAATATTTCTCCGGCATCGACCCCGATGCGATCAGCGCCGAGCTCGGCTTCGACAAGTCGACCTGGGCCTATGACGGGGTCATCGACAAGGTCTCGTTCGAACGCGGCGCCAAGCCCTGGTACCGTAAGGGCACCGACATTCCCGAGACCAAGTACGAGGATGTCGTCGACATGAGTTTCCTCGAGGCAGCCGGGGCGAAATACAAATGATGGCCGCACCCAGCCCGGGCCTCGCGCGCGCGAGAGACGACGATGACAGGGCCGCGGCGCGCACGCGCATCGCCGTGCAAGGTCTGGCCAAACGCTTCAACGCGAGCGGCCGCGAGTTCGTGGCGGTCGATGACGTGTCCTTCGAGGTCAAGCAGGGCGAATTCGTCGCGTTGCTCGGACCATCGGGCTGCGGCAAGAGCACCATCCTCAACATGGTCGCGGGGCTGTTGCCGCGCTCGAGCGGACGCATTCTGATCGACGACGACACCGTCGAGACCGGCAAGGTCAACTCCAGGGTCGGCTACGTCTTCCAGCGCGACACACTGTTTCCCTGGCGGACCGTGGAGCAGAACATCGGCTATGGGCTGGAGATCGCGGGGCTGCTGAAGGCCGAGCGCGCCCGGCGCGTCGCTTTGGCTGTCGAGAAAGCCGGGCTCAAGGGTTTTGCGCAGAGCTTTCCGCGTATGCTTTCCGGCGGCATGCGGCAGCGCGTTGCCTTGATGCGGACGCTGATCCTGGAGCCCGAGATCCTGCTGATGGACGAACCCTTCGGTGCGCTCGACACCCACACCAAGCTCGAGATGCACAAGACGCTGTTGGAGATCTGGGAGCGTGAGCGACAGACCGTGCTGTTCGTGACGCACGACCTCGGCGAGGCCCTGACTCTGGCGAGCCGCATCATCCTGCTCTCGGCGCGGCCCGGGCGGCTCAAGGAGGATTTCGACGTCGCCATCCCGCGGCCGCGCGATCCCGTGGCCGTGCGCGAGACCGCCGAATTTGGCCGCCTCTATTCCCACATCTGGCATTCGCTCGGCGAAGAATTTCGCCGCACCAGGGCTGACTGACCATGGCGAAAAGCCGCACCGTGATCCTTTTCTGGCAACTGGCCATTCTCGCAGCTGTTCTCATCATCTGGCAGTGGGGCTTTGAATGGAGCAAGGCGCTGCTGCCGAAGGCTTACGTGCCAAAAATCCTGGATCCCTATTTCGTGGCAAAGCCGTCGCTGATCTGGCAGAGCTTCCTGCGGCTTGGCTGCTTTGCCGATGCCGGCGGCTTTGCTGCCTGCATGAGGGGCAACGATAATAATTTGTGGCTCGCCACGCTGGTTACGTTGAAGAACACCTGGTGGGGATTCTTGTTCGGATCGGCGAGCGGAATCGCGGCGGGCCTGATCCTCGGCCGCTCGGATTTCCTGGCCCGCGTCTTCGGCCCCTACATCGTGGCGCTCAACTCCATCCCGCGCATCGCGCTGGTGCCGCTCGTCATCCTGATCTTCGGCCTCGGCGATCTCTCCAAGATCGCGACTGCCTGGCTGGTCGTATTCTTCGTGGTGTTCTTCAACACCTTCGAGGGGACGCGCGCGGTCGATCGCGACCAGATCGCTGCGGCCCGTCTGCTCGGCGCCAGCGAGTTCACCGTGCTGCGCACCGTGGTGATCCCGTCCGCGCTCGCCTGGGTGTTCGCTTCGCTCCTGCCAGCGGTGTCTTTTGCGCTGATCGGCGTCATCGTCGGCGAGTTTATCGGCGCCGAACGCGGGCTCGGCAAGCTCATCATCGAAGCCGAGGCACGCGCCGACGCCAGCGAGATGATGGTCGCCATCTTCGTCATGATGTTCGTCGGAATTTTGCTGGCGGTTGCCGTGCGCTCGCTGCAATCCTACCTGCTGCGCTGGCAGCCGCAGTTCGAGCCATCAGCATAAGGGCCTGGCGGACCGGCGAGGCAATCGGCTTTCGTCGTTAGCGGCTGAACCGCGCGACCAGCTCGACATGCGGCGTGTGGCGGAACTGGTCGACCGGCACCACGGTCTCGAGCTTGTAGCCGCCGTCGATCAGGAGCCGCGCATCGCGTGCGAACGTTGCGACGTTGCAGGACACGGCGATCACGACCGGCACCTTGCTTGCGGCGAGTTTCAACGCCTGCGCCTGCGCGCCCTGGCGTGGCGGGTCGAACACGACGGTTTCGAACTCGCGCAGCTCCTGTGGCACGAGGGGACGGCGGAACAGGTCGCGCGGCGCGGCCGTGATCGGTTTCAGGCCTGGGGTGCGCGCCGCTTTCGCGAGCGCTGCGACGGCGCCGGCGTCGCTGTCATAGGCCGTGACGCGAGCCTTCTCCGCAAGTCTCAAGGCAAAGGGACCGACACCGCAGAAGAGATCGGCGATCTCCTTCGCCTTGCCGACGCGCTCGCTCACCAGTGCGGCCAACGTCTCTTCGCCTGCGACAGTCGCCTGGAGGAAGGAGCCGGGCGGCAGCGTCACCTCTGCGCGGCCCATGCGCAGCGTCGGCGGCAGCCGTTGCAGCACGAGCTCGCCATGCCGCGTCAGCCGCGCGAGCCGATGCTGCTCGGCGACGCCCGAGAGCGCCGTGATCATCGCTGCCGGCAGCGGACCCGAACCGCGCACATCGACATCGAGGCCGTTCTCGGTCGCGGTGACCTGGATGTCGAGCGGCTTGGTCACCGCCATCTTCGACGTCAGCGGCTCGGCGATCGCCCAGGCAGCATCGAGCGCGCCTTCGAGCGCAGGATCGAGGATCGGACAGCGATGGATCGGGATGACGTCATGCGAGTTCGTTGCGGCAAAGCCGACTTTCAGGATCTCATGCGTGCCGAGCCGGCCATGCAGCGTGATCCGCCGCCGGCCCGCGCCATGCGCATCGACCAGAGGTGCCACCTCGCACGCGACGCCAGCCTGTGCCAGCGTCTCGACCACGATGTTGCGCTTCCAGGCCTGGTACGGCGCGGCCGCCCAATGCTGGATCGCACAGCCGCCGCAGACGCCGAAATGCGGGCAGAACGGCGCGATGCGCTCGGGACTTGCCACATCCACCGCGAGCAGCTTGCGGCGGTCGGGATGGTGGCCGGGAACCTGCTCGACCTCGACGGTCTCGCCCCCGAGTGCGTAGGGCACGTAGATCGCCTCGCGCTCATCGAGGCAGACACCGTCGCCGCGATGGCCGACATGATCGATCGTCAGACGTTCAACCACGGCGCGCGCCCAGGAAGAATTCGATGTTGCCGTCGCCACCCGTGATCGGCGAGGGGAACACCTCGATATCGATGCAGCCGAGCGAGGCGGCGAAGGCCGCGATGTCGTCGCAGATCTCCTGATGCACGGTGGCGTCGCGGATAATCCCCTTTTTGTTGTGCTTCCGCTCGGCCTCGAATTGCGGCTTGATCAGCGCGAGCAGGCTCATCGGTGCCGCCGCCAGCGACAGCGCCACCGGCAGCACCGTCTTCAGCGAGATGAAGCTGACGTCGATGACGACGATATCGGGCCGTGCCGGCAGGCGCTTGCCTTCGTAGGAGCGGATGTCGGTCTCCTCCATCGAGACGACCTTGGGGTGACCGCGCAGCGACGAATGCAATTGCTCGCGCCCGACATCGAGCGCGAAGACGAGGCTCGCGCCGTTCGCCAGCAGCACCTCGGTGAAGCCACCGGTGGAGGCACCGACGTCGAGGCAGACGTGGTCCTCGATCTCGATGGGATAGCGCTCCAGCGCATCAGCGAGCTTGACGCCGCCGCGCGAGACATAAGGATGCGCCGGCTCGGCCAGGAGCACTGCGTCCTCCGCGATCGCCTCGGAGGGCTTTGTGACGGGCTTGTCATTGGCGGTGACGAGCCCGGCCTCGATTGCGGCGCGTGCCCGCGCCCGGCTCTCGAACAGGCCGCGCTCGACCAGCAAAACATCCGCGCGCTTGCGGGGAGGGGACATCAGGCTCTCCGGACGACCAAAGCGCTCATGTAAGCAAGCGTCGCGCGGCCGCCATCCGGACGCAAGTCTCGAACGCGGCGAGATCGTGCCAGACGTCGACGGGCATCTCGGCCGGCGTCACCAGCGGGCAGCCGTGCAGCTCCAGCGCGTGGATCATCATGAGGTTGTCGACCAGACCAAAATCCTCGATCGTCAGCCACTGCGCATCGACCAGGCGGCCGTCCTCAGTGGTGATGTCCATGAAGCGACTGAGGCGGTCGGCATAAATGGCGGGATCGTTCGAATAGGCGAGGCACAGCTTGCCGCGGCCCGCCATGTAGCCGAACTCGTAGACGGTGCCGGGATCGGCGCCGGCGCCGCGGAAGGGTGTAAGATTGGCGATGATGGCGTCGGCCGCATCCATCATCGCCTCGTTGGCGGCGAAGATCTGCCGCGAAGCATCGGGCACGGTGAGATCGATCGCGTTGTCGAGGGGATAAAGGCCGACGAGACCGTGCGCGGCGCAGATCGCGGCCTTACGCCGGCCAACCTCGACTGCATCCGGCAGGAACACGTCGGGGCCTGCCAGATAGATTTTCATGGAGTGACCGTTCAGGAGAAGTCAGGCGAGCCGCGAACCGCGGCGAATACTGCGCTCCTTCCCCCGCTGGCGGGGGAGGGCTGGGGAGAGGGTGTCTCCGCAATCGAGAACCCCCAAGAGGAGAAAGCCCTCACCCGGATCGCTTGCGCGATCCGACCTCTCCCGCAAGCGGGAGAGGTGAACAGCCGTCAGGCGAGCTTGACCGTCTCGGTCTTCACGTCCTTGCCGAGCGCCTCGAACACCTTGGCAACGATGCCCTTGGCGTCGAGACCGGCGCGGCCGTACATCGCGGCCGGCGTGTCATGGTCGAGGAACACGTCGGGCAGCACCATCGTGCGGAAGCGCACGGCGCCGCTGTCGAGCACGCCCTGGTCGGTCAGGAACTGCGCGACATGCGAGCCGAAGCCGCCGACCGAGCCTTCCTCGATCGTGATCAGGATCTCGTGCTCGCGGGCGAGCTTGAGCACCAGATCGGTGTCGAGCGGCTTCATGAAGCGCGCATCCGCGATCGTGGTGGAGAGGCCGTGCGCGGCGAGCTCGTCGGCCGCCTTCTCGCACTCGGCAAGACGGGTGCCGAAGGAGAGCAGGGCGATCTTGTTGCCTTGGCGGACGACGCGGCCCTTGCCGACCTCGAGGGGAATGCCGACCTCGGGCATCTCGACGCCGCGGCCTTCGCCGCGCGGATAGCGCAGCGCGCTCGGACGGTCGTCGATCGCGACCTGGGTGGCGACCATGTGTACCATTTCAGCCTCATCGGAGGCGGCCATGATCACCATGTTCGGCAGACAGCCAAGATAGGCGTTGTCGAAGGAACCCGCATGCGTCGCGCCGTCGGCGCCGACAAGGCCGGCGCGATCGATGGCGAAGCGCACCGGCAGGCTCTGGATCGCGACGTCATGCACGACCTGGTCGTAACCGCGTTGCAGGAAGGTCGAGTAGATCGCGCAGAACGGCTTGTAGCCCTCGGTGGCGAGACCTGCGGCAAACGTCACAGCGTGCTGCTCGGCGATGCCGACGTCGAAGGTGCGGTCGGGGAATGCCTTGTTGAAGATGTCGACGCCGGTGCCCGACGGCATCGCCGCGGTGATGGCGACGATCTTGTCGTCCTTCTGCGCTTCCTTGACGAGGCTCTGGCCGAACACGTTCTGGTAGGCCGGCGCATTGGGTTTGGCCTTGACCTGCGTGCCGGTCGCGACGTCGAACTTGACCACTGCGTGGTATTTGTCGGCGGAGGCTTCCGCCGGGCCGTAGCCCTTGCCCTTCTGGGTCACGACGTGGACCAGGATCGGGCCGGTCTCCATGTCGCGCACGTTCTTCAGAACGGGGAGCAGGTGGTCGAGATTGTGGCCGTCGATCGGGCCGACGTAATAGAAGCCGAGCTCCTCGAACAGCGTGCCGCCGTCCATCATGAAGCCGCGGGAGTATTCCTCGACGCGGTTGGCGCGGTTGGCGATGATCTTGGGCAGGCGCTTGTTGATCTGCTTGGCCGCCTCGCGCAGCGTGCGATAGGTCTTGCCGGAGTAGAGCCGCGACAGGTACGCGCTCATTGCGCCAACCGGCGGGGCGATCGACATGTCGTTGTCGTTGAGGATGACGATCAGGCGGGAGTTCATCGCGCCCGCATTGTTCATAGCCTCATAGGCCATGCCGGCGGACATCGCGCCATCGCCGATCACCGAGATGACGTTGTTCTTCCCCCCGGAGAGGTCGCGGGCGACCGCCATGCCGAGGCCGGCCGAGATCGAGGTCGAGGAGTGCGCCGCGCCGAAGGGATCGTAGTCGCTCTCGCTGCGCTTGGTGAAGCCAGAGAGGCCACCGCCGGTGCGCAAGGTGCGGATGCGGTCGCGCCGCCCGGTCAGGATCTTGTGCGGATAGGCCTGGTGGCCGACGTCCCAGATCAACCGGTCGCGCGGCGTATCGAAGATGTAATGGATCGCGGTGGTGAGCTCGACCACGCCGAGGCCCGCGCCGAAATGACCACCGGTCACGGAAACGGCGTCGATGGTCTCCTGCCGCAGCTCGTCGGCAACCTGGCGGACCTGCTCGATCTTGAGCTTGCGCAGATCATCCGGCGTCCGGATGGTGTCGAGAAGCGGCGTCTTGCTGTATGCGTTCACGGCGAGTTCCAATTTTAAGGGCCGGACGACCGTCCGGCGCGAGATGGGTATGCATAATATTGGCGCAGCGCGAGCCCTGACTGTCGGAGCCACCTGCGCGGGGCAAAGCCCCTTCTTCAAGCTTAAGTGAGCCTAAGTGCGCTCCGGTTCAGTCCTGTGATCTCTGTCACCCAGCTCGGCGTCACCCGTCCCAGCCAATTTCATTAGCGATTTGAAGCGCTTGCCGTCAGCAATGCTTGCTCACGAAAGGCTCGCAAAAAGCCATAGTCCGGGCAGCTTTACACCAAAGCTGCCGCCAAAGCCAACCCGTTAGGCCCGTGGACAGGGTATGCGCCCGCAAACCTTGGGTTGGCTTGGTTAACCCCGGCTCCGGGCCGGAGGTTCCATATTGCCGAGTTCCGGGGCAGGAATTTGACCGCGGGGACAGGAATTTTCCAGCTCCAGCCGCCGCCAGGCGAACTCGCGGGCCGAGGGGTCGCCTATCGCGACTGCGAGCGCCGCGTCCGGCATCGTTATCCGTTCCCGCAAGGGAACCGGGCCGCACACGATCATGAAGAAGTCGTAGGCGTGTGGCCGCTCGTTGGCCATCACGAACTGGAAATGGACGCGGAAGAACTGCCAGCGGAACAATTTGTAGTGCTCCGGCGCGATGATCTCCCGGAAGCGCACCGGGACAATGGCGGCGGGATTGCAGCGCGCTGCGCCGACGTCGATGCCATGGGCCGCGATCGGATCGAACTGGAAGAAGTTCATCACGTCCTTGCGGGCCTGGCAGTCGATCCACTCGATCGAGGGCTCGACCGCGAGCTTGCGCAGGCGATCGCGGAAATCCTGTGCCGCAGCGTGATAGCCGACGACCGGACAATTGCCGCCGACCGTGAGCAGCATGACGCGGACGCCGCGTTGCCCGAGTGCGGGATCAAGCTTGAGCGCGCGTGCCAGAATCTCGATGGCGAGGAACGAACCCGAGGAGTGGCCAACCAGCACGATCTCCTCTGCGCGCGTAGTGCGCGCGACCTTGCACAAATGCTCCGCGAAGCGGTCGATGCGCCGGTCCCATTCCGGCTGGCGACGATGGGCGAATTCCCAGGTCCAGACGTGGTCACGCAGGAGATAGAGGACATAGGTCCTCTCCTCCGTGTATTTCAGCGTGGTGCCGACCAGCGCAACGAACAATGCGGCGGCTGCGAGCAGGCTGAAAGGATCGGGGACGCCGAATGCATCCAGTCCTTTGCGGAACAACCATGCGATGCCGGCCGCGCACAGCGCTTCCGCGAGCAGCACCAGATACGGGTAGCTGACGAAGGTCGCGAATCGCCAGTTCGCCTTGGCGAAACGCGCGATGGTGCCTCCGAACACGAGCTGGCAGTAGACCCACAGCGCCGCGAAGACGGTCTTGCGGATCGGCTGGGCGAGGTCGCGCTTGATGAAATCCTCAAAGCGCAGGAAGTCGTAGGCCGTGCGGGTCTGCCAGTCGTCCGCGCGGGTCTCGATGCTCCAGGACGCGATCTCGCCTTCGCTCAGATCCTGCGGCCGGCTGATCGTGGTCTTGAGCTGGTAGAGCCGGTCGAACTTGCGCAGCTCGGTGCGGAACATGCGATAGTATCGCGCGAGCCCGCGCGGATCATAGCCCTGCACATAGATGATATGGCGGTTCTGAACGCGCACTGAACCTGTGATCCCGCAAGCCGGCCTTGGGGCCCCGACAGGAGCCCCAGCCTCTCTCCCCCGATTGACGTGCTTCTTCGACGAAAAACCGTCGATGCTCGTCCGGACCATTGGCCCGGTCCGCATTCTCTGTCCCGGGACTATAGCAGTCCGCGGGATAGGCCAAGAGCTATTTGCAGCCTGACTGCGCGGCCTTCGGGCGCATTCCCTGAATGTTCTGAATGGCTTGGGGGTATCGGGGAAAGGCGGCTACTGGACGTCGAGGGGCGCAGTGCCGCTCGCCTGGCCGCTGGCGTCCGTGGTGATCTTGTCGACGCGAGCCTCGGCCTGGCGCAAAAGCTCCTCGCAGCGGCGCTTCAAGGCCTCGCCACGCTCATAGATCGCCACCGATTCTTCCAGCGGCACCTTGCCCTCCTCGAGCCGCTTCACGATCGTTTCGAGTTCCTCGATCGCACGCTCAAAGGTCAGCCTGGTGACGTCGATTTGGGTGTTTTCGGCCATATCAGTTTCCGATTGCCCGCCCTTCGCTGGGTTACGAAGCAATATTTTGCGGGCGCAATGTGGCGGGTGTCGTCAGGCGCCCATCAGGGCACCGACATGCGCCGTAACAGATTCTTTCAGTCCTTGCAGGTCATAGCCACCCTCGAGCACTGAAACGACGCGCCCGCCCGCGGTCTTGTCGGCGAGATCCATCAGCTTCCGTGTGACCCAGGCGTAGTCCTCCCCGCGCAGGTTCAGCGAGGCCAGCGGATCGCGGTAATGCGCGTCGAACCCTGCGGAGATGATGAGAAGCTCGGGGCTGAACTTTGTCAGCTGCGGCAGGATCAAGTTCTCGAAGGCGTCGCGAAATTCAGGGCCGCCATCCTCGGAGGCGAGCGGCGCGTTGACGATGGTGTCGTGATCACCGCGCTCGGAGCGCGCGCCGGTGCCCGGAAACAGAGGCATCTGATGGGTCGAGCAGTACATCACGGTCGAATCCGACCAGAAGATGTCCTGTGTGCCATTGCCGTGGTGCACGTCGAAATCGACGATGGCCGCGCGCTTGATGCCGTATTTGCGTTGCGCGTGGCGGGCGGCGATCGCGACATTGTCGAAGAAGCAGAAGCCCATCGGCTTGCCGATCTCGGCATGGTGTCCGGGCGGGCGCACCGCGACGAAGGCGTTGCGGTGCTCACCGGCCATCACAGCTTCGGTCGCGGCGACCGCGCCGCCGACCCCGCGCATGACCGCTTCCCAGGTGCCCGGCGACATTGAGGTGTCGCCGTCGATATAGACCTGGCCGCTGGTCGGCGCGATGTGGCGCAGCTCGGTGACGTAATGCTCGTTGTGGCAGAGCGTGACGAGATCGAGATTGCCCTCCGGCGCCTGATCCCGCACCAGGAACTGGAAGCGTTCGTGCGACAGCGCTTCCTCCACCGCGCGCAGGCGGTCCGGCCGCTCAGGATGGCCCTGCGGCGTCACGTGGTCGAGGCAGGCCTTGTGGGAGAGAAGAAGCGTGCTCATCAGGTAGGGCTCACTGCGAACGGGCTTTTGACGTCGCTTGACGCATCCGGCGCCAAAAGGCAATGCAAAACGCAATGTAGGTGTTTGGCCGGGAATGGCAAAGGTGGTTCTGTTCCGGGCCGTTTGATCCGGATCAATTGATGCGCTGGATGCGGGTCGGTGGCAGCGGGCCGATCGGGCCGTGCGCCCTGAAGAAGGCAAACAGCGCATCTGCATCGTAGCCGCCATATTGCGGCGAGATGCCTTGCTTGGCGACGGTGAAACCGTCGCCGCCGACGGCGAGATAGTCGTTGAGGGTAACGCGGTAGCTCAAGGCCGGATCGATCGGCTTGCCCTCGAGCGTCATCTTGTCGGCCATCACGCGCTCGCCGAACGGCTTCGAGGCGTCCCAGACATAGCTGAAGCCGTTCGACACCTGGAGGATCCGCGGCCGCTTCGGATCGAGCCATTGCTGCTCCAGCATCTCCTTGAGCTGGCTGCCCGTGAGCGTCAGGGTGACGAGGCGATTGCGGAACGGCTGGCTCGCGAACACGTCGCCAAAGGACACCGCGCCGTTCTCCTTCGGCACGATGTCGGTGCGGATGCCGCCGGGATTGGTGACGGCGACGACAGCGCCGCCGTCCTTCGCCTCGCGTGTCGCGGCGAGCTGCGCATCGGCGATGACGTCGCCGAGCGCGCTCTCGCCGGCGTCGTTGGGCACGCGCGACAGTGTCTGCGTCACCGCGCCAGCCGGACGGTTGGCGATGGGGGCTGCCAGCTTGTCGTAGGCCTCGATCAGTGCGGTCTGATCGGGATCCTTGGCGAGGGAGGCGTTCGCGACGATCACGTTCTCGGCTTTCGCGCTGACGATGTCGCGCGTCGTGGAATCGAGCGTGACGTCGATGGCGGTCACGAGCGTACCGTATTTGTCGCCGCTGGTGACGAGCCGGCCGTCGATGTTGCAGACATAGGCACGGTGGGTGTGGCCGCTGACGACGACGTCGACCGCGCGGTCGAATTTCTTGACGATGTCGACGATCGGCCCTGAAATGCCCGGGCATTCATTGTAGTCGCCGGTCGGCTCGCCGCCTTCGTGGATCAGGACCACGATCGCCTCGACGCCGCGCGCCTTCAATTGCGGAACGAGCGCATTCACCGTCTCGGCCTCGTCGCGGAATTCGAGCCCGGCAATGCCGGCTGGCGATACGATGCCGGCGGTGCCCTTGAGCGTCAGCCCGATGAAGGCGATGGGGATGCCGTCGAACTCCCTGATCTCATAGGGCGGCAGGATGCTCTTACCGGTCGCGGTCTCGATGGTGGAGGCCGCCAGATAGTGGAATTTGGCACCCGTGAAGGGGTGCGGCCCCTGGCATCCGTCATCGGGATGGCAGCCGCCGTTCTGCATCCTGAGCAGCTCGGCCTTGCCCTCGTCGAACTCGTGATTGCCGACCGAGGTAATCGCAAGCCCCATCATCGACAGCGATTCGACCGACGGCTCGTCGTGAAACATCGCCGACAAAAACGGGCTTGCCCCGATGAGATCTCCGGCCGCGACGAAGATCGTGTTCTTGCGACCCTCGCGAAGCTGCTTGACCAGTGTCGCCATGTACTCGGCGCCGCCCGCTGCGACCGTCACCTTCTTCGCCTTGTCCTCGGGATCGCCGATGCGGATACCGCCGGGCGGCGGCTTGAGATTGCCGTGGAAGTCGTTGATCGCGAGAATGCGCAGCTCGACCGGTGGCGAGCCCTGGGCAAGAGCGGGCAGGGCGCAGCCGAGTGCAAAGGCGAGAGCGGCCGGAATCAGGCGAAGCAGGTGTCGCATGGAACGAGCCTAAACTTTCCGCGGGAAGATTTCACGAAGCTTGTTGCTTCCACTCGGCATTCCGGGGCTCGACATCGATGCGAGCCATCACGGGTGCTGCAAGTCCCCGTTGGGTTCGATAGCGCGGCGTCGTCGAACCGCGATGGGCAGTCTCACTTGTTGCCGGACTGGATCCCGCTGTCCAAAAATTCGTTTCCGAACAAATCTTGTTCGCCTCGGGACAAGCGCATGCGCTGCGGCTGGCCTACGATCGACCGCGCTCGGACCGGCGCCAGTTCCTGCCGTGATCACGACTGGTCGCGACGGGCCTGTTTCTCGGGCTTCGACCAATGAACGCCAACCACCGCTGGGGCGACTAACGGGTCGAGGTGGGTGGCGCGCCCTGCAGCGAATTCATCGTACCGAACGTCAATCAGCGACACCAGACAGACCCTCATGACTAATCTGAGCCGCCGCACCTTGCTGACCAGTGCCGCCGGGACGGTGGCATTGCCGGCGCTGGCCATAAGCTCCGAGACGGACCAGAGCCAAGACCGAGAGGTCTTTCTGGATCGGGAGGCATGGCTCAGGGCGTTCAAGGGGTGGGATATTGTCGATGTCGCCGTTCGCGATCGCCACATTGTCTATGTTGTGCTCCGTCAGTCAATTCCAATTGAGCAGGCCAGCCACACCTGGGACCATGATATCGCCTCGCGCCTCGTCGCATTCTATTTGAACGAAAGTGACCCAGCGGAGAAATGGGCTTACCAGGGTCTGATTGGCTTCCAGCTCACACGTTGCGTTGCTGTCCGCGCGCCGCTCGGACAGGGGATTGCGCTCAGCTCTAACGGTGATGCGTTCGCAATGGGAAGCAATCAAAGGGCAATGGAGAAGGTGAACCCCACAGGGCAGAGCTTTGTGGGCAACCGGGGTCGTTGCATCGGCAATCGCGCTTACACGGTTGGTCTGAACCGCGACGTCTATCGGAGAATCGACATAGGCTGCTGGGAGCGATTGGACGTGGGCCTCCCGACTCAGACGCGGAAGCTCGACGTCGAGGAAGTGGTCGCAATCGGCTTTAACGATATCGACGGTTTTGCCGAGGATGATATCTATGCCGTCGGCGGGAAAGGCGATGTATGGCACTATGACGGCCGAGGCTGGTCTCAATGCCGGTTTCCGTCACGGTGGCCGCTCTTTACGGTCTGTTGCGCCGGGGACGACGAGGTGTATATCTCCGGCGAAGGTGGAACGCTGTTCGCTGGACGCCGCGACAGCTGGCGACGCGTCCACATTTGGGAATCCACGGTTCCCTACAACGACGCGCGCTGGTTCGATGGTCAGCTGTGGCTTGTATCCGATTACGGCCTGGATCGGTTCGTCGATGGAAAAGTGCAGCGCGCGCATCGCGTTGGCGCGCGCGGCCACATGGACACCGCAGATGGTGTCCTCGCGGTAGCCAGTTTGGAAGATGTACAAATCTTCGATGGTCGATCCTGGCGTGATATTGTTCGACCCTACCGGACCTGAAGCTAGGGTTCGTCGGCATTCTTCGACGCTGCGGCGACCCTGTTCTCTCTAACGCCTCTTCCTCGCGAAAAACGCCTTGATCGCAGCGATCGCTTCCGGAGAGCGTATTCGTTCGCCGAAGAGATGGCTCTCCTGGTCGATGCGGCGCGTCAGCTCTTCCGGCGGCAGGCGCAGCAATTTGCGCGAGGTCGCGACCGCATCTGCCGGCAGTCTGCAAATCTCGCGTCCCACCTTCTTGGCTTCGGCCTCGGTATGTCCGGGCGAGACCACGACATTGACGAATCCCGCAGCCTGGGCCTCCTCTGCGTCGAAGGTCCGCCCCATCACCAGCATTGCGAAGGCGCGCTGATAGCCCATGGTGTGCGGCATCAAGAGGGTGGACGCGCCCTCCGGGATCAGTCCGAGCGGTACGAACGGCGTCCTGAAGGTCGCAGCCGTCGATGCGAGCACATAGTCGCAATGGAACAGCATGGTCGTGCCGATTCCGATCGCGACGCCATCGACGGCGGCGATGATCGGTTTCACATTGTGGGCGAGCGAATAGAGCAGCTTGATGGCGTTGGAGGCTCTCGGCACCTCGGGGCTCGCCGTGGCATCGGCCAGGAACTCCTCGAGATCGTTGCCCGCGCTGAACGCGCCGGAGCCGCCTGTGATGATGAGGCAGCGGATGTCCGGGTTGTTCTGTGCCGTGTCGATGGCGTGGCCGATGTCACGGTACATGGCTTGCGTGACCGCGTTTCTCTTGTCCGGCCGCCGCAACGTGATCACGCGCATCGCGCCTTCGTGCGTAACAATGATCTGGCCGGTCATGCTTCCCAGTCCCCAATAACGGCCTGCGGCGCCGTCGCCGCCGGCTCTGTCGTTTTGCCGCCAGCCTACATCATCTTGCGGAGCTGCCAAACCTGGGGTTCCCGCTTTCAACGGTTGGTTGGTGCATACCACCCCCGTTGCCGTTGCGCGGGGGGGGGGGGGACGGAACGAATAGTGCCGCCGCTTACCCCAGCAGCACCGCGTCCGCCGCCGCGACCGACTCCGCGCTCTCCGTCACGGTGCGCTCCAGCGAGCTCGCCTGCACCGTGATGTTTTCGGCGAAGAAGCGGGCGAGCGAGACGTAGCGGGGCGCGTCAGGGTTGCCGTCACTCTTGGCCGCGAGTGCCTCGCTTGCCAGCATGCAGCCGCCGAGCGTCGCACCGAACTGCTGGAGATAGGGCGTCGCGCCGGCCAGCGCGTCGTTCGGCGCCTCGGCCAGCCGCTCCAGGAGCCACTTGCTGGTACGCTTGAGCGCGTCCAGCGCCTCGCGCAATTTGACGCCGGTGGTGCCGAAGGCGGGATCGTTGGAGGCCTCGACCTGCTTGATGATGCCGGAGAGCTCGCCGAGCAGCGCCCAGACCGCAGAACCGCCGTTGGCCGCGAGCTTGCGCGTGACGAGGTCGATCGCCTGGATGCCGTTGGTGCCTTCATAGATCGCGGTGATGCGCGCGTCGCGATAGTGCTGGGCCGCGCCGGTCTCTTCGATGAAACCCATGCCGCCATGCACCTGGACGCCGAGATAGGCGACCTCGTTGCCGACGTCGGTCGAATAGGCCTTTGCGATCGGCGTCAGCAGCGCCGCGCGCGCCGCGGCCTCGACCCGCACGCCGGGATCCCTGGCGCGCGTCGAAACGTCGATTGCGACCGCCGTCGCATAGCAGATGGTGCGCGCGGCCGCGGTCTGTGCGCGCATCCGCATCAGCATGCGCTTGACGTCGGGATGCACGATGATGGCATCGGAGCCGTCGCCCTTTTTGCCGAGGGCGCGACCCTGCTTGCGCTCCTGCGCGTAATCCAGGGCCTGTTGATAGGCGCGGTCGGCGACGCCGACGCCTTCGAGGCCGACGCCGAGGCGGGCCTGGTTCATCATCGTGAACATGCAGCGCATGCCCTGGTTCTCTTCGCCGATCAGAAAGCCGATCGCGCCGCCATGATCGCCCATGGTCATGGTGCAGGTGGGAGAAGCGTGCATGCCGAGCTTGTGCTCGACACCGGACGCATAGATGTCGTTGCGGGCGCCGAGCGAGCCGTCGGCATTGACCATGAGCTTTGGAACGAGGAACAGTGAAATTCCCTTGGTGCCCGCAGGCGCATCAGGCAGGCGCGCGAGCACGAAATGCACGATATTGTCGGTCATGTCGTGCTCGCCATAGGTGATGAAGATCTTCGTCCCCTTGATGCGATAGGTGCCGTCGGCCTGCCGCTCGGCGCGGGTGCGCAGCGCTCCGACGTCGGAGCCGGCCTGTGGCTCGGTGAGCTGCATCGTGCCGGTCCATTCGCCGGTGACGAGCTTTTCCAGATAGATCTGCTTCAACTCGTCGCTGCCATGCGCCTCCAGCGCCTCGATCGCGGAAGCCGTGAGCAGCGGGCAGAGGCCGAAGGCGACGTTGGAGGCGCTCCAGATCTCGGTGCAGGCCGCGTTGATCGCGAGCGGCAAACCTTGGCCGCCGAACGCCTCTGGCCCCGACACCGCGTTCCAGCCGCCATCCGTCCAGCGCTTGTAGGCATCCGGCCAGCCGGGTGCGGTCGTGACCTTGCCGTCGTCGAGCTTGATGCCATTCTCGTCGCCGACGCGGTTGAGTGGCGCGAGCACGTCGGTCGCGAACTTGCCGGCTTCCTCCAGCACGGCCGATGCGATATCGGCGTCGAAATCGCCATAATGGCCGGCCTCCACGGCGGCCTTGAGGCCCGCGCCGTGGTTGAGCGATAGCAGCATGTCGTTGATCGGCGCGCGGTAGGTCATGGCGTACTCCCGGAAACCTCGTTGGCGCCGTATTCCCACGAAACCGCCGAGGTCTCAATGGCCGGGAGGGCCAAGTTTCGTGACTGGGAGGCCAGGACCGGCGCGGGCAGGGCTCGCATAATAGAGTGTGACGCAGACGGTGCCCGCCGCCGGCCAATTTGCGCGGAGGCGGTTGAAATGGTCGTCTACTCTCTGTAGACCGGCGGGACCCGAAGGGAATCCGCCGGTTCTGGCGCCGTTCCCGAAGGTCGTGTTGGGGC
>NZ_JBBIAR010000107.1:0-23479 GCF_054185165.1 Bradyrhizobium sp. UFLA05-109
CTACGAAAAATAGGAATCGAATGCTCGACCCGCGTCGGCACGGTGGCCTTCATCGACTTCGGCGGCGCGCCGGCGACCTAATTGACAAGATTTTTTGTGGGGGCGAAGCCCGCCGATCTTCCGGTCGAGCAGCCGACGAAGTTCGACCTCCTGGGTAAATCGTGGCGAAGGCGCTCGGTCTCACCGTGCCGCCCTCGTTACTCGTCCGCGCCAGCGAGGCGATCGAATAGAGATGCGGTTTGCTGCGGCGCATGAGTCCGTATCTGGCCCATCACGTCATTTGGTTGCCACGCGGTGAGTGGGTCGCTTTCGAGGAAAAGCAGACATCGAGCGCCAAACGCTGCTGCTGGGGGCATGACCAATTCTCCAAAGAGACTGCGCAAGCCCGGCTGTGCGATTTCATCCATGGGCCACGAGGAATTCGCTTCAGCCCATTTCGACTAAGCTTGAAGCAAGGCCCCCACGCGGACTGTGTGCCCGAAAAGAACTGAAACTCGCGCTCTCGTCGTCGCTGCGGTCGGAACAGACGCAGCCTTCGGCGGAGTTTCTTTGAAGACGAAGCGGCGCCGGGCTTCGTGATATGAGGGATTGGCTCCGAAGAAATTGACCGTCATGCGCTCCAACTCTTCTGCACGATAATTCGCCAGCGGCTTGATACTTTCGTCTTCCATACGTCCCTCATGCTTTTTTCGGAGGAGAGCGCGAAATTCCGGGTTTGCGGCAAGCAGCCTGGCGCGGTCTCTTATCTCTGCTTCAAAGCTTCGCGCGTCTTCGCCGAATACCTCGTCGAGGAAACCGATATCGCGCGCCGCCCGCGCTCCGATTGGTTCACAAGCTTGCGTCAGCTTCAGAGCCCGCGCTTGCCCCACTCTCTTTGGCAGCAAGTATGTCCAATATTCCGATCCATAAAGCTCGCCCATACCTCGGTAATGCGGGTTGAGGACGACTCCCGAGGCCGAATAGATGCGATCCGCCGCTAGCGCCAGCATAGCGCCACCAGCACCAGCATTGCCGCGCAATCCGGCGATGACGAGATGGGACATGGTATTGAGAATCTCGAGGACCAGATCGTCGATCGCGTTTATGTTGCGCCAGGATTCCTTGGCCGGGTCATTGCTCGCCTCAATGACGTTGAGATGGATGCCGTTCGACCAGAAATCGGCGCCGCCGAGCAATACGATGACTTTCGTCGGCCGCGAGCGCGCGAAGAGAAACGCGTCGCGTAATCTATAGCACTGGGCAGTGCTCATCGCGCCATTGTAGAAGTCAAAGGAGAGGTAGCCCACATTACACTCTTCTTCATACACGATCTCGCGGAATGTGTGGTGGTCGGTGGGCAGGTTGATCGCAAGTGGAGCTTCGGGCACCCCACGCAACAGCGAGCCCAACACCTGCGTCGCTGGCAACTTAATCCCAGATAAGGAGCAAAGAGGCGAATTACATGATCGACGCTCGAAATTCGAATGTACAGCACGGCACTCTGCCTTCTGGGGCGCGTCTTCACCCTTCGCTTTGAGATGTGAAATCCATACGGCGCCGTCGATCGTGCCGATGCAGATTGCTCCGTCGCGTCGCGCGATAATCTTGCCCGTCGGACCTTTGAGGCGATCTTCAACATGAGCGCCATAAAGAAAGCACGTTTTTCCAAGCAGCGTATCGAGCACCCCGGGGGTGCTGTCCGCGGCGCTTATTTTTACGACGATCTCCATCGTCGAATTCCGGCTCCAGTCAATCGCGCGATCACTTTGGCGCATTGTCGGCCGCCAGCAACCGATTACATCTGCGCTACTATAGTCAAGCGGTTCGGGCCTGAACTGTCGCAACTGGAATTTTTCAACAGCCTCCAGGACTGCCCGCACGGCCGCTTTGGTGACCTGCCGGCGGTACACGCTGCTTTTGGCAATCGAGGAGCCGGAGAGCGCAAAGTTGCGCGAAGCCCAAATCGCGCCTGCATCCATTTCCGCCGTCGCCTGCAGGACTGTCACGCCCCACATCGTCTGTCCCGTCATGATTGCCCAATCCAGTGAGGACGCGCCGCGGTCGCCTTTCACGCCAGGATGCACGATCAAACAGACGTGTTTGGACCAAATGGCCTCGGGAATCTTTCGTTTCAGCATAGGCGCGATGATGAGGTCCGGCGCGTGTTGCCCGACGGCGTCAAGCATCGCCGATTCGCTGATGGCGAGTGCGACATCGACAATATGTCCGAGCTCAGTCAATTCGATAGATAGTCTCTGGCTGAGACTGTTATGCGCTGTGGTGAGAAAAAGTATTTTCATCGGTCCAGCTTAGGCGTCGAGCCGTCTCCTGTTCGCCAATTAATTAGTGCCGAAAGCGACCCGGCCCTCTTGGTTACTTCACAACAAATGCTTCGAGCGCAATGTGAGGAAGTTCACGGTCCCGAATGTTCCAGCTCGATCAGCCGTGGGGAAACCGCTGCGCAGCCTCGGACGCATCCGGTCGGGCGCCTCCGAGTGGCGGCCGATCAACGGCCCATAGCCACCGCCCAATGTGAGTCCTGCCATGGCGCCCGCGCTGCTGTCACGGCCGCCAGACCAAGCGGATCAGTCGGCGCCAGGATGTCCGAGGCCACGAGCCCCTCCTGAGATTCGTGCGCTGCGCCGGTCTGGGCTGACGACCACTTTTCCTCAAGCCGCCGAGATCGAGCACTAGCCCGTCGCACAGGGCGCGACCGGCCCAATCGTGCCCACCCGCCACGTACCGTCAGCGAAAGGTCTGCAGAACGAGCGGCTGCGATTGCCAATCGAATGTCCTGCAATGTACGGCAATGAACCACAGCGCGCGGCATGCAGCCGACCGGCTTCGCCGTTGCAACCGCGTATCGAGCATCGCCCGGCCCTGGAACGCGCCCCGCAAAGCTGTCCGGTGAGTTCTCGCAATGCGCTTTCGATCAGTTCATTGGCAGCGGTACCCCGTGCCCGGCTTCATCGCCGGCAGGGTCAAACAAGAAACTCAAGTTGAATCTTGTTTTCGCCAGTGTGATTCCCTTTTCCAACGGCGTGCACCGCGGTCTGCGAAGCGTTTCATTAGGGCCCTTGCCGTCGCGATCGCCGACCGTGAGCTATTCACGATATTTGCACGTTTAGTTGATTGCTCTCAGGCCCATCTAAAGGAAAACTCATTCCTATCTAAAAGCCTTGGAGGCGTGCCGGTTGCAGGATGCGAGCGGAGAAAAGGGGGACCTAACCTCTTCGAGTGATGGGTCACCATGAGCATGCTAAGCAATACTACCGATCTATCCGCGACCCCGTATATGGTTCGGAGGTCAGTAAGACTTCTCACGCGCGGCATTTTTCGGATCGTCAATAACTTTGTCGCTGCCATTATCGCGCAGCGCGAACGCCAAACAGCCCGGACCATTCTGCGGAGTCTTTCGGACCGAGAGCTGAGGGATATGGGGCTCTCTCGCTCTCAGATCGCCGGTGGTTTGGCCGATGCCGCAAAGGATCGAGCGCGGCTTCAAAAGCTAGCTAGGCGGACATGACTCGGAACCGGCTTTGAGTCGGCACAGGATGACCCCGGCGCCCTCAGAGACGGCGGTGGTTTTCAGGCCGCGAGCTTTTGTGCGGATCCTGAACATCGCTGCTCTTTGTGTTTCCCCGCGGAACTCCCATTACCGCAGTCAATAGCGATGCTCGCTGCTGAGGTTTATGGGCCCGGTCTCTTAGGCACGCCGGGCCCGCTGTTTCAAGGTCGCCTCAGTTGGCGGCCTCTATCCTGCCATGTTGAGCATATCGTACGAAAGCGGCGCTGCAGCGCCTTTCGCCTCATCCCACGGCGCGCGCGTCCAGACATCTTGAGCGACTACTCAGGGAATCTTCTAGTGACGTAGCTGTTCCGAGATTTGCGTTGCTCGAGCCAAAGGCTGTGACGCTCATCTGGTAACGCTGGCTACCGCTGGGCGGAGCCGGCGGCTGATATGTCTGCAAGCCTTGCACGGGACGCTCTTCTGACCCGTATAAGGTACGACCCCGCCGCCATGCTTGCCGCTCGAATAGTCGAGATCATCCATATGGAATTGAAGCGATGTCGTTCCCTTTGGTACGCCTGAAAGCGCGATGACAGGTGAAGGACCGGCGCCGCACCAGCGGAAGCTCATCGAAAAAAGCAGATGCATCGGCTGTACCAAACGCGAAATACGCAGCTGCAAAAAAGGTAAAGCGAAAACGCATGTTCACCTCGATGTAGATATTCTGACCGATTTGCACTAGCCGGGCGATACGTTTAAAGCCGAGTTACTTGCCCATGCAAATGCACGCCTGCGCGCAGCGGAGCATGCCGAGCGCATCAGCATCATCTCTGCTTCGGTGTTACGGATCACCGGAGCTGGATAGTCAACGAAGACGCCGGGCAAGGGCTGCAAGGTTGCCGGTGTAGCGGTTGACCCACCGGGAAGAGGCCCAGCGTTGCACGCCAGTAACACCAGCCGATCGAGCATCCGCTGCCTACTGGTCGCGCAAGGTGCGAACGTAATAGCCGTCTCTCTGAACGGCTGACTTGATCTCGTCGCTAACCCTGAAAACTCTTCTTCTGCTCTTGCGCCACTTAATCCGAGAACTGATCATGGGGATCGCAGAGCCTTTGCTTACAACGAGCAGGTCGCATTTGTGATTGCGATAGACATCGTACATGTTTTCGCCCCCCGATCATTTTGAAGTAAAGTAAGAAATATGTTTCGGTCGTTTCGATCGACCCCAGCTTAGTATCTGGAATGGCTGTATGGGTTGTAAATGTGCAACGCGCGCGACTTTCTGCTTCAACGCGTTCACGCGTCCTGGTCTCGTGCGCACGTCACGAGCGGCTGCGCGAGTGCAGCGCGTTAAAATCTGAGATGCCATCGACGCCGAACACGATAGCTTTACTAGATTTGCTCACACTGAGTTATTCGCGGGGGAGAACGACCGACTACTGCCAATTGGACTAATAGGGTAGCTGGGCTTGCACGAGACCGTCCGTAAACCGAGCCCAGTCCCGCTCTCTAAGAAATGGCCAGCGTCTTAGATTGCGCATTCGGAAATCAGGGCAGGCTTGCATAAGACGGTCCGCTTCACGGGCTGCTTCCGCGACGGCTCCTGCGTGGGTACAACAGGTAATCAGCAGCAACAGACACCTTGGAATGTCACCGTGGATCTGATCGGAACGACGAGCCCATTCGACGGCAGCTAGATAGTCCTCGCGAAGGAAATTCCCGATCGACATGTTGTCCATGAACCAATTGTTCGCCGGGAACCGAGGATTGGCTTCCAAGGCGCGCTTACATTCGCGCAGTCCGGCCTCCGCATCGCCCGCATACATCTTCGTCATGCCGAGAAGATCGATCGCCAACGCGTAGTTGGGGTTCAGCTCGAGACTGCGCTTTGCCTGGCGAGCCGCCGCATCGAGATCGCGCTTGAGATAGAGAAGGTTCAAACCATAGACAAGATGCGCAAAATCGCTACGTCCGTTGAGGTCGGTCGCTTTGCGCGCGAACTGTAGCGCAATCGTCGCGTCGGCTGGCGAGACCTCCCGATACCCACAAACCACGTCGACCATGGCTCCCCAAGCCCGGATTGCGAGCGCCATGAAGTTGGTCGGATCTCTTTTCACCACAAGATCGATAAGTGTGACGGATCGCTCGTAATCAACCCGCCTCGAATTCAACAATATATGTCCCGCCTGACCCATCAACTCCTCGTTGGTCTGCTCCTCAAGCGAGCGCAGGCGTGAGCGTTCTGTCTCTCGTTCATAGATCTCGTAGCGCAGCGCTGAGCAGATACGAAAAGCCAAATCATCCAAGGCGTCGAATGTGGTCGCTACATCTCCATCAAAATGCTCCGACCAAAATTGTTTTTTCCACCGATGATCGAGAAGTTTCATGGTGACTCGAAAACGAGAGCCAGAGGTCTGAACGCTGCCAATGGCGTGATAGTCGGTTTCATTGATCCCGGTAACCAGCGATATGCCGGTAAGATTCGCAAGCGATGACGCCACTGCTTCGTTCAGACCTCCCGCTAGCGGAAGAGCTTGCGTGTCACCGCCCAACACGTCAAACGGGGAGAGGGCCAGTGAAGGTTTCGCTCCGGCGGTTGCCGGCGGAGTGTCCCGAATCCCTTGCACGCCAGCCTTTGTGGTCACCAACGGCGGCGCTCCCTCTGGACGCCAATGGAAAACCGTGGTTGCTCGCGAAATGTTTTTCAGTCGCTGTACCCCGCCATTCTCGAATTGAATGTTGACCTTGCCATCGACTTCAGTTCTCACTTTGTCTGAGACGCAGACGCCGTTGGGCGGAGCGAGTTGTTCGAGGCGTGCAGCCAGATTGATTGTATCGCCGTGCCGATCGCCATCCTCAACAATCACGTCACCAAGATTAATCCCGATGCGCACATCGATGCGGCGCTCATCCGAAAGGCCGCTGTTACGCTGGAGCATGGATCGCTGCAGCTCAACCGCGCAACTTACGGCATCTACGACGCTACCGAACTCAGCGAGGAGTCCATCGCCCATTAACTTGAAAATGCGCCCGTGGTGTCTTGCGATTTCTGGCTCAAACAATTCCTTGCGATGCGCTCGAATCCTTTCGAAGGTGCCGAGCTCATCCGCGCTCATCAAACGACTGTAGCCCACGACATCGGCCGCCAGGATAGCCGCTAGCCGCCGTTCCACGCGTTCGCCGGTCACGATGTTTCCCCCGACAGCAACCTGCAACGGACCTATCAAAGCACAGGGTTCGAATTTCTACCAGTTGCTTGGATGGACGTCCGGGGAGCAAGCGTTAACGGCCGGTATGTCGATAGCGGACGAGAACGCGGACCTGGCAATATCGATGCGAACGACCCTGATCTGACCCTCGCCCAACAGAAACACCCTGTGCTTTGATACAGGGGACGGCATCTCGCGATCTTGGGGGGCCGTTGTGACCGACAATCGCGTGGAGCGGCGGCCCCCATTGGAATACCCAGTCCGGCCGCTTAGCCTTACTGGTTTGCGGACAAGGCGATCGGCGGCAGCGGACAACCATTGGCGCCACCCATCAGTCCGGTTTCGGCCCGCGTAGTGACCGCGGTGAAGTCCCGCGTGCCCTTCCAGCAGACCAAGACTCCTGCTCACCGTTATGGGATCCTGCCGAAGTTAGCCTTACTTTGCCGGCGCTGCTGCATATGCCTGAGCCTCCGCCCTCGCGGGTTGTCGTTCCAAACTTTAAACTCGTCCGGCGTGTACAATTTCGTTTTGCAATCTCGGTAAGTGCAATAGGACCACTGCGAGTAATAGTACGACGTCGGGATCGAGCTTGAAGGATGGATCGATCTCGGTGATCGGCTCGACGAAGCCGCCGAAATACATCTCCGCGACCCAGCCGCTGTTCATGATCAGGAGATCGTACTGGCCGTTCGCCGCACGGACGGAGTTGCGCTGCTTCTCCAGCGATCCCGCGAAGGGGTTGACGTCGAGCTCGACCTGGTTGCCGGTCTCCTTCTCGTACAACTCGACCATCTTGCGGAAGCTGTCGAACCAGGGCGACTGGTTGATCACGATGGTCATCGGCGCGACCTTAGCTGCCGCCGCGTATCGCCACGAGGCGGTGAGCCCGAGCGCGACCGCGCCACCTGCACCAACGATTTGACGGCGCGTCAAGCCGCGCCTCCCGTTTTTTCCCAGCATCTCATCCTCCCGCCCGCTCGGCCGTTTCCGGCTCTTTCGAACCCCAAGCAAAACAGGATTCTGGTATTCTTACAAAGAGATTGTTGTACCGCAGACATAGCCAAAAGCTATGCCTTGGCTTTGGCCTCTCGGCTTGCGGTCTCCGCTGCGCAAATCGCCTTCAGCGCGTTGATGATCCCCGCGGCCGCCGGCGACACCCAAGCGTCCTTGCGTGTGATCACCCCGGCGTCGCGCGTCAGCGCAAGCTCGGGAACATTGAGCATGACGAGGCCGTCGCCCTCCGGGGTCTGGAGCGTTTTGGACACTGTGGTGGCGAGCGCGTCGGACTGCCGGAGGACGTTGAGTTGAAGCGCGACCGATCCGCTCTCGAGCATACTTTTCGGCGGCGGCAGATCATTGGCGATGAACAGCGAGTCGAGCCGCCGATGGGCGCGCGTCGCATGCGGTGGCTTGATCCAGGGATATTGCAACAGATCGCTCATTTTGACCCGCCGGCGTTGGGTCAGCGGATGACCGCGGCGGCAACAGACGCCGAGCCGATCGGATGTCAGCGTCAGGGTTTCGAATTCCCGCCGGTCCTCGGGCGAGGGAATTTCGGCGACGACGAAGTCGAGTTCGGCTTGCCTCAGCGCACGGAGCAGCGACTCGTCGAAACCGGCCTCGACGCGGACGCGGATCGACGGATGGGCCGAGATCGTGCGCGCGAGCGCCGCCGGAAGATATCGTCGAAGCCACGTCGGGCCGGCACCGATCACGACGGTCCCGATGGCGCCGGAACGCTGCGCGGCAATCTCGTGACCGGCATCCTTCATCTGGACATGCACAGCCTCGGCGTGGCGCAGCAGCGTGGTCCCGAACGACGTTAGTGCCACGCCGCGTGGCAAGCGCTCGAACAATTTGACGCCGAGCTGCTCCTCGAGCAACTTGATGCTCTTGGTTAGAGTGGGCTGTGCAATATTGAGATCGGCTGCGGCAAGCGAGATGTTCTTGCGTTGCGCGACTCGGAGAAAATATTCGAGCTGTCGGAGGTCCATTGCTGCTCACGCTGAGGGAGATCTTGTCGTAGCTAACAACCAGGTGGCATGCGCTCGCTAAGTTCGCTCTCGCTTGCTTACACCAGTGGGGATCTAGCTTCTGCACCAAGGCGGCAGGCGTTATAGCCGATGCACGGCAGGACCCCAAAGAAGGGTAGTTATTGGCGTAAAGCAGACGCCGATTGATCAGCCTCGATCTTCTTGGCTGGAGCTAGCTCGAACTTCCTTTAATGGCTGAGAGCGAGAGTTAAATTGTTTCAAATAGTTAGGTGGGGTGTGTGCACCGGAAGATCAAGAAATTCTGTATCCGCTATTCCAAGCGAGCTCCGGAAATGGGGAGCGGGTGGTAGCCCCCCTCGCTGATCGCGGCGGCTCGCGGGCGAGTTCATGAAGCCGATGCGGCGCCCGGTTGCGTTGATAATCTACTGCCTGGGATTAAGTACACTATTCAGGCCATCACCGATCAGGTTGAAGCCGATTACAAGAGCGATGATTGCGAGACCGGGCCAGAATGCCATCCATGGCGCCTCGCTGAGGAACTGCCTGGCTACATCGAGCATGGCGCCCCAAGAGGGAGCCGGAGGCAACTGACCAAGACCAAGAAAGGCGAGGCTCGCCTCGGCCAAGACTGCAATCGCCATCGTGAGGGTCGCCTGGACGATTGTCGGTGCGAGCACATTCGGCAGTACCTGCCCGGTCAGGATAGCGAAATTACCAAGCCCTTGAGCGCGAGCTGCCGCGATGTAGTCCTCGGTGCGGACAACCAGTGTCTCGGCGCGTGCAACGCGGACGAAAACTGGAATCGCGGAAACGCCGATTGCGATCATCGCATTCTGGAGGCTAGCAGGAATGCGGCCAGCGCAATCGCGAGCACGAGAAACGGGCACGCGAGGAGAGCATCTGCAATGCGCGAGATCACCATATCGGCGACACCACCGAAATAGCCAGCAATGAGACCGAGCGGAAGGCCGATCATCACCGCAACAGTCACGGAAACCATGCCTGCGGCGAGCGATGCCTGTGTTCCGAAAATCACCCGAGACAGCACATCGCGGCCGAGGTCATCCGTGCCAAACCAATGCTGTGCATTCGGGGCAGCACGAATCGCCATCCAGTCCGGCGAATTCGGGTCATAGGGCGAGATCCATGTTGCGAACACCGCCAGCACGACGAAGAACAGGATGATCGCGCCCCCGATCATGGCAGACGGCTCGCGCAGCAAGCGACGAATTTCCGAGCGCTTGCCTGCGTGCATCTGAGCGGAGACCGGCGCTGTCTCAATCGTGCTCACGATCTGAGCCTCGGATTAAGCAGCACATAGGCCACATCGGCAATCAGGCTCATCAGGAGAAATACTGCCGCCGTACAGAGAACGACGGCCTGAACCACAGCATAATCGCGGCTGAACACCCCATCGACGACCATTTTGCCGAAACCGGGGATCGAAAAGACCTGCTCGGTCAACACCGCGCCGGCCAGTAACTCGCCAAATTGCAACGTGCCCAGCGTGACCACCGGGATCAGCGCATTCGGCAGTGCATGGTGCAGCACGATGGTGCTTTCGCGGACGCCTTTCGCGCGAGCGGTGCGGACATAGTCCTGCTTCATCGCCTCGATCATCGCGCTGCGCACATGGCGCATCATGATCGCCGCTGTGCCCGTGCCGAGCACCAAAGCAGGCATAAGCATCGAAATCAGGTTGCGGCCGACACTTTCAGAAGGCGGAACAAAACCTCCGGCCGGCAGCCAGCCGAGGTTCACCGAGAATAGAAGGATCAACATGATCCCCAGCCAGAAATGTGGAATGGAAAGTCCAGCGAGTCCGAAAAGACTGGCACCATAGTCGAGTGGCGTCCCGCGTCCCAGCGCTGCGAAGATCCCGATCGGCACCCCGACGAGTAGCGCGACCAGCATCGACAGGATCGCGAGCTCAATGGTCACCGGCAGTTTTTCCACCAGCATGGTGCCGATCGGCAGTCGGGTGCGGACGGAAGTGCCGAAATCGCCGTGCGCCAGGGCTTTTAGCCAGATGGCATATTGCACCGGAATCGGATCATTGAAGCGATACTTCTGCCGAAGATATTCGACGACCTCGGGATTGCGCTCTTCCCCGGCCAGCGCCAGCGCCGGGTCGCCGGGTAGCAGCTTCTGCAAACCGAACACCATCATCGACACGAGCAATAAGGTCGGTAGTAGGACGGCAAGGCGACGCAGAAGCAGGGTCTTCATTGGAGCAGATTGGTCCTCACCTGAGGAAAGCGCGAGACGTTGCGCATCAATTCACTGGCTTGACACCCACCAGGCGCAAGAGCCCGTCCGGTACCATGACGATCCCACCGACCGATTTGCGGGCAGCAAAGAACCAGTTGGGGTGATAGAGGGGAATTGACGAGAGCGCCGTTAGGTAAATGTCAGTCGCTTTCGCATAGAGAGCCTTGCGCTTGGCTTCGTCGGCCTCGCCTCGCGCCTCAGTCAGGATCGCATCGAGATCCTTGTTGCAGTATTTGTTGACGTTCTGAGAGCCTGCGCAACTGAAGAATGCGACCAGTGTTGGGTCCGGGTCAGCACGGCCGCTCCAGTTGCCGATGTAGGCTTCGAAATTGCCGTTCATGTAGCGCTCGATAGCGGTGGTCGTTTCCATAGGCAGCAGTTTCACGTCGAAGCCGGCCTCGGCCGCCATCGACTGCATGATCTGTGCGACCCGGGAGTCGCCGGCCGTATTCTCGTACTGAATTTCGACAGGGACGCGGGTCATTCCGGCTGCGGCAATCAATGCCTTGGCTTTGGCAACGTCGCGAGCCGGCGCCTTGTGGGCTGTATCGTAGAACGGAGATGACGGGGGTATCATCTGATTGTCCGCCAGGAACTCGCCGTTGAAGGCAACGCGATTGATGACATTGCGATCGATCACAAGCTCAAAGGCCTGCCGTAGCGTCGCGTTCTTGCCAAGTGGTGTATCGGCCTTCGCGCCTGCGCCGACATTGAACATCAGATGCGAAACCGCAAGCCCCTTTCCGGAGTGCAGAGTGAGGTTGGGATCGTCGCGCACGGTCTTGAGATCAGTGGGCGCGACGCGTTCCGCGAGCTCAAGATCGCCCGCTCGCACCCGCGACAATCGCACGGTTGAGTCAGGCACGTAGTAGTAGACGACTTCGTCGTAGCCGACCGCTCCAGCGTTCCAGTAGCCAGGATACTTCTTGAGGCGAATGAGGTCACGCGACTTGCGCTCGACAAATTGATACGGACCCGCACAGACCGGCGCGGTTGCAAAATCGCCGGCTTTCTCCGTGGCGGCCTTCGGAGATACCATCATGCCGGCACGATCGCTGAGATTGGCAAGTAGAGGCACGAATGGTTCCGACAGATTGAACTTGACCTTGTCGGCCGCAAGGGCCTCGACGCTCACGATCGGCGCCAGTTCGGCCTTGCGCTTCGAATCCGGCATCGTCTTCATGCGCTCGATGTTGAACTTGACCGCCGCCGCATCAAACGTGGCGCCATCGTGGAACGTGACGTTCTTGCGCAGTGTAAAGGTGATCGACTTGCCATCCGCGGCCCACTCCCACGCCTCTGCCAGCTGTGGCACGATCTTGAGGTCGGGGGAGATATCGACAAGCTTGTCGCACAGCGCCGCAAACACGAACCGGCCGGAATAAGTGCCGCTGAGTGCCGGGTCGAGCGCATCGGGATCGTCCTGAATGCCGACCCGCAGTGTTGCGGCGCTGGCCGAGACAAGGCCCGATCCGATCATCAGAATTGCCGCCAATGCCGTCCCCATCCGCTTCATACGGAATTCCTTCCTTCCAAGGCTTCTCTATCGAGGCTCTGCTGTCGACGGAGGAGACAAGCACACCAATCTCAATTTGTAAACATGTCGAACGAATTAGCCTTTGGTACGCAATAATGTTGTACGAAATGCCCCGTTGACGACGACAAGACCGCTCCTATTCCCTCTTGACGTGAGGGGTGTGTGATCGTTAGTTCGAGAAGCTGACGAATTGGATTGAGCTTATATGCAAGACGCCCCCTCGTCGCCCGTCGCGCGACAACAATCCGTGCGCCTAGTCGTCGAGCGCCTGCTGCGTGATCGTGCGGTCTCGCGCGCCGAGCTCTCTCGCAGCACAGGCCTGTCCAAACAGACAATTTCCGAAGTCATGCGCGATCTCGAACGGGACGGCTGGGTGCGCGAGGACGGGCAAATCCAGGGCAGTGTGGGCAGAAGTGCAGTCACCTACGCGCTGCGGCCCGACGCTGCGTTCGTGCTGGGCGTCGACCTTGGCGGCACGAAACTGCACGTCGCGCTTGCCGATCTGCAGGGAGAGATCGTCGCCGAGAGCATCGAACCGACCTCCGGCGACGGTGGCGCTGCCGTGGTCACTCAGATCGGGCGCATGCAAGAGTCTCTTCTCCAGCGTGCATCTGTACCGGCGCAGCGTTTGCGTGGTGGCGTGATGGGGAGTCCGGGCATCATTGACCCGGCCTCGGGCAGCATCGTCATCGCGCCAAACATCCCCGGACTGGATAGCCTGGATGTGCGGGCTGCATTGCGCGAGCGACTCGGCATCGACGTCGCGATCGAGAACGACGTCAATCTTGCCGCGATCGGCGAGCACTGGCGCGGCAACAGCCGCAACGCCCGCAGCTTCGCCTTCATCGCCGTCGGCACCGGTATCGGCATGGGCATCTTTTCGGACGGATATCTTGTGCGCGGCGCGCGTGGCGCGGCGGGCGAGATCGCTTACCTGCCACTTGGAGGCGACCCCTACGATACGCGCGGTCTCCGGTTGGGCACGCTGGAAACCGCAATCGGCAGCGTCGGGATTGTCGAGCGCTATCTCGGACTTGGTGGTGTCCCAGGCGGCACGGCGCGCGATGTCTTCGATCGGCTCGAGACCGACGAGGCGGCACGAATAACAATCGACGAGGTCAGTCGCATCCTTGCGAGTGCGATTCTGGCCGTGCACAGTATCCTCGATTCAGAAATCATCATTATGGGTGGTAGCATCGGCGCGCGGCCCGAGTTGAAGCTGCGGATCGATGAGTATCTCGGACGATGCATGCGCGAGCCTGTTCGTATCGAGCTCAGCGCGCTCGGCAATCGCGCCACGCTGATCGGCGCAGTCGGTAGTGCGATAGACCTCGTGCACCGCTCGCTGTTTGGCATCGGCAGGGACGCGGGCCCGCTAGCACTTCCCGCGATGGCGGCAAATGTTGCGGCATGACAGAATATCCGCCGAGGATTGAGGTTGTCGGCAATGCGGATGCCGTCGCGGAGCGCGCGGCCGCAATTGTCGTCGCCCAGCTGCGCGCTCGACAGCCGGTTACTCTTGGTCTTGCGACCGGCGCAACAATGACGCCGCTTAATGCCCTTCTTGTCGCCGCGACACGCGCCGGCCTGATCTCATTCCACGCGGCATCGAGCTTCAACCTCGATGAATATGTCGGCGTCGCACCGCAATCGCGGGGAAGTTTCCATGCTTACATGCAGGAGCATTTGTTTCGGCACGTGGATATGCCGGCCGAAAGGGCCAGAGTCCCTGACGGCATGGCCAACGACGTCGCCGCCGAGGCGATCACAATGGGGATCGCGACGATCCTGGACGCGCGAAGGATCCCTCTGGTTGCAGCAGGGCCGGAGAAGGCAGCCGCAGTCGCGGCGGCGGTCGAGGGCTCCATTGGGACGGCTTGCCCCGCATCCGCACTTCGGCTGCACAACAACGTCGATGTCCTTTGCGATGAATCGGCGGCCGCCGCGCGTGTGAATCGGCCTCAAACCAACGAACGGAGAAGGGCATGAGCTGGGGACAGCGCGATTTCATGGTGCCGGGACGCTCTCTGGCGGTCGGCGACCGGGGCATGGTCGCGGCCTCTCACCCCGCAGTCACGTTGGCTGCGGTCGAAATCCTGCGTAGCGGCGGCAACGCCGTCGACGCCGCGATTGCTGCGATCGCCCTTCAGGGCGTCATTGATCCGCACATGACCGGCATCGGTGGTGACTGTTTTGCGATTTATGCTCCCGCTTCAGGCAAACCCGTCGCCATCAATGGTTCGGGCAGAGCGCCGGCGAAGGCAGAGCTGGGCTGGTTCCGGCAATTGGAATTGGCGTCGATTCCTGATGACACGCCCCATGCCGTCACAGTTCCCGGGGCGGTCGATGCCTGGTGCCGACTCTCCGCCGATTATGCTTCAAAAGGTCTGGACGAGATTTTGGCACCGGCGATCCGCGCGGCCGAGAAAGGCTTCGTGGTGACTCCGCGCGCTGCCCTGGACTGGGCACGCTATGCCAATCGCATCGAACGGCATCAGACCGGTGTGCCTATATATATGCCCGGTGGCGCTGCGCCCGTCGTCGGCGCAAAGCTTAGCCATCCGGCCCTCGGCGCAACGTTGCGTCGGATCGCTCGTGAGGGACGAGCCGCATTTTACGAAGGTGCCATTGCTGAAGAAATCGTCTCAATTTTGAAGGCGCTGGGCGGACTGATGGAGCTCGAGGATCTGGCGAGTGCCCGGTCGGAATACGTGACGCCTATCAGTGCCGACTATCGTGATCACCAAATCTGGCAATGCCCGCCGAACGGGCAAGGCGTGGCAGCGCTGTTGATCGCCCGAATCCTGGCCGGCTTCGACATGGCCGATCCCGCGCTCGGCGACGCGGACCGCATCCATCTTCTTGCCGAGGCGACCAAGGCGGCTTACCGTCAGCGCGATGCGCTCGTCGCGGATCCCTCTTTCCGCCCGTTCGATATCGACGCACTGCTCTCGGAGGGATCGGTCGCGACCTTACGCTCCCGCATCAGGCGCGAGTGTGCGAGCGCACCGACCAACTTCGACATGCCCGTTCATCGTGACACAGCCTACGTTGCCGTCGCCGATCGCGACGGCAACATGGTGTCTCTCATCAATTCGCTGTTCTTTGCTTTCGGAAGCGGCATCTACGCTCCTCGCTCGGGCGTGCTATTGCAGAATCGAGGCTCGGGATTCGCGCTCGTCGATGGGCACCCCAATGCCATTGCGCCACGAAAGCGTCCATTCCACACTATTATTCCTGGTCTATTGGCAAGGCGCGACAAGCCGGTCATGGCTTTTGGCGTAATGGGCGGACAATATCAGGCGACAGGACATATGCAGATCCTGAGCGGCATGCTCGACCGCGGTTGGGACATTCAGCAGTCCTCGGATGCACCGCGCAGCTTTGCATTCGACGGTGCGCTGGCGCTCGAACCCACGGTTCCCGCCTCGGTCGCTGATGATTTAGTCGGTCGCGGCCATCGTGTGATCTGGGCCGACGAACCCTTGGGAGGCTGTCAGGCCGTACACATCGATGTGTCCCGGGGCGTCATGTTCGGGGCGTCGGATCATCGCAAGGATGGCATCGCGTTGGCGGCGTGATCGGGAACGAGGATGGATCGCAATGTTGGATCGGACAAAATGAACGACATGGTCGAACCGATCCTATCTATCGAACAGCTGACACTGGCGCTCCCCGCCGGCGCTGATCGTAGCTTCGCCGTCCAAGACGTCTCCCTTGCCTTGCACGCGCGACAGATACTCTGTGTTGTCGGCGAGTCCGGCTCGGGCAAATCGGTCTGCGCCTCTGCCGCGATGGGCCTGCTGCCGCAAGTCATCCGCCCAGTCGCAGGGGCCATTCGGTTCGAAGGGCGCGATTTGCTGAGGCTGGCGCCCAAAGAATGGCGGACGTTGCGCGGGCGGCGTATTGCGATGGTCTTCCAGGAGCCGATGACTGCGCTCAATCCTGTTATCAAGATCGGTGATCAAATCATGGAAGCGTTCGAGGCGCACGAGCAGCTCACGCCGCGTGAACGGCAGGTGCGCGTGCGCGCACTCCTCGAGGAGGTGGGCTTGCGCGATCTGGACCGAATCATCCGCAGCTATCCGCATCAGTTGTCGGGCGGGCAACGTCAGCGCGCCATGATAGCAATGGCGCTGGCGCTCGAGCCGTCCGTTCTGGTGGCAGACGAGCCGACAACGGCGCTAGACGTCACCACACAAGCGCAAATCCTTCGGCTCATCCGCGACATCCAGCGGCGGCGCGGCATGGCGGTGCTTTTCATCACTCATGATTTCGGCGTCGTCGCCGACATAGCAGACCGCGTCGCGGTCATGGAGAAGGGGCGGGTCGTTGAAGAGGGGCCGGTCGAAAACGTTTTAAGGCGCCCAAAGGATCCCTATACACGTCGGCTGCTCGCGGCCATACCCAGCGGGGTTCCGCCAGTTCGGGCGCAAGTCACGGACGAGCCAATTGCCTGCGCCACGACCGGGCTTGCAAAGACGTACCGAGGTGGCGCGTGGTTCGGGGTGCAGACCGAGGTCGCGGCCGTCAAGGGCGTGAGCTTCGAAATCCGGCGAGGCGAGACGCTTGGCCTGGTCGGAGAATCGGGCTCGGGCAAGAGCACGATCGGACGCTTGGTGATGCGTCTCACCGACGCCGATGCAGGGGTGGTCCGCATCGGCGAACTTGATTTCTCCGAGGCTCGCGGAGCGCGTCTGCGGGCCGCTCGCAAGCACATACAAATGATTTTCCAGGATCCGTTTGCCTCGCTCAATCCGCGCCGCCGCGTCGGACGGACCATCGCCGACGGTCCAATTGCGCACGGGGTTCCGGCAGCACAGGCCTTCGCTCGGGCCGAGGAGCTTTTGGCCCTCGTCGGGCTCGATCCGGCCGCAGCGCGCCGCTTTCCGCATGAATTTTCCGGTGGGCAGCGCCAGCGAATCGGCATCGCGCGCGCGCTGGCGCTCGACCCAGAGGTATTAGTCGCGGACGAACCTGTATCGGCGCTCGACGTCTCGGTCCAGGCGCAGGTGCTCGCCCTGCTCGAGACGCTGAAGGAGAAGCTGCGGCTGGCGGTGCTGTTCATCACCCACGATCTCAATGTCGCGGCCCAGGTCTGTGATCGGATCGCCGTCATGCGCCTTGGCGAAATCGTCGAGATCAGACCGACCGCAGACCTGCTCAATCGGCCGGAGCATCCTTATACGCAGGCATTGCTGGCCGCGATTCCGGGGCGGCAACCCAAAGTGCCGAACTGATCCCATGCCATCATTGAAAGAGGTCTGATATGCAGAAGCTTACCGAACTTCCGATACTGCGTGTCGGGCTCATCGGTAGTGGCTTTATCGCCGCGTTCCATCTGCAGTCCATGCTCGGCGTCCGCAATGTCAGCGTCGGCGGCGTGTACAGCCGCTCTGCTGAGCGTCGTGAGCGTATTGCGGACAAGGCGCGCAGTCTTGGCCTTGGACAGGCGCCTGTGTTCGGCAGCATCGAGGCGATGGCCATGTCCGGCGAGGTCGATGCGCTTTGGCTGCTGACGCCGAACGACACTCGTCTCGACATCATGCGCGAGATTCACCGTGTGACCAAGGCTGGAGCTCCTCTGCGGGCCGTTGCCTGCGAAAAGCCGTTGGCTCGTACCCTCGCTGAAGCGCGGGAAATGCGCAGGCTCGCCGAAGATGCCGGCTTACTCCACGGTTATCTGGAGAACCAGATATTTTCGACTGCGGTGATGCGCGGCAAGGACATCATCTGGCGGCGGGCCGTGCCCGGGAGCGGTCGCCCTTATCTCGCTCGTGCGACAGAGGAGCATTCCGGGCCGCACGAGCCGTGGTTCTGGCAAGGCGAAAAGCAGGGCGGCGGCGTGCTTTCCGACATGATGTGCCATTCGGTCGAAGTCGCGCGCTTCATGTTGACCGCGCCCCGTGCAAAGCGCGGGTCCTTGCGCCTGATCAGCGCAAGTGCCACGACGGCCAATCTCAAATGGACGCGGCCTCGCTATGCCGCCGATCTCAAGACGCGAATGGGCGTCGACTTTGCGAAGCGTCCTGTCGAGGATTTCGCGCGCGGCATCCTCACGATGGAAGATGCCGATGGGCATCAATTGATGATCGAGGCGACGACTTCCTGGGCCTATGTCGGCGCTGGCCTGCGTATCCAGCTCGAGTTGCTCGGCCCCGAGTATTCAATGGAGTTCTCGTCACTTTCGACTGGGCTCAAGGTCTTCCTGTCGCGCACGCTCACCGGGTCGGAAGGCGAGGATCTCGTCGAGAAGCAGAATGCCGAACAAGGCCTGATGCCGGTGGTCGAGGACGAAGCTGGCATCTACGGTTATACGGACGAAAACCGTCATATGGTCGAAGCATTTAGGCTCGGTGCGAGCCCTAGTGAGACCTTCGATGACGGAGTCGGGGTTATGGAAATGCTCATGGGCCTCTATCGCTCTGCGGAGCTCGGTCGGAGCGTGCATTTTCCGGATCCTGAGCTCGAACACTACGTGCCGCTAGTGGCTCGGTGACGGTAGGACACCAGCGTGCTAGCGTCGAATGAGTGAGAGCCGGTGATACAGCTTAACTGACGGGGCCACCGTTCAGCTCAAAGCTGAATTTAGGGCAGCTTTACTGTACGCAAGTAGACGAGCTCAGGAGCCGTTATCCCTAACACTCCACTGGAGATAGAGATCAGCTCCTGAAGGCGCATTCGTATCTTTTGAAAGGCCTCCAGGCTCGAGCGAGCCCCGCGTTTGTGAACTTGCTCAGGAGATCTTCCAAAACGTGGTACGTTACTAGGAGCGTATAGAGCCCGTGCGCCCAGCTCGACTCGGTGCTGCCATAAAAGGTCCGACGAACAAGCAGCTTGCGTGCGAAGTTTATCGCCTCGGCCCTCTTCATCCCCGCCTTGGCAGACATTTCAACCGCGACCTGGAAGAACTCGCTGCGGACGGCAAGAACTACCGACGAGATTAGCGAATGATGTCGTTTATTGGCCCATCAGCGAAGTGGCGGCAGTCTCAATGAGGTCCGTTCCGTGGGGCGTAGCGCGCTTGATTTGCTCGCGTGGAGTTCTTCGCATTTTGACGATTGAGACATTGGCGCGGGGCTTCTGTCCCGCGCTTGGGACCACGGCGGCTCTTCGCTTTCCCCGGCTGGCCGTGGTGGATCGTGACGCCGCCCTTTATCGGTGATCCGCCACCCACCGTTCAGGCGCTCAACTAGACCTTGAGAAAAGATATTCAGAACCGGTACACGAGAAGCTAGGCGTTTGGTACGCTCGGTCTAGTCGCTGCCGCTGGTTGGCCAAAATCGCCATGTCGCGCTTGAGATCGGCCATCACGGCGAAACCGCCGGGATGGCTCACCAAAATCTTCAGGACGGTGAGCGCTTATGGAAGCACGGCCTGCCGCGGCAGAGAATACGCTGGGGCCAGTCCCATTCGTCAGGGGTGCCCCTGCAATTCGCGGTCGAGAGGAGCCGGTGTCGCGAACGCCGCGAGCGACGGCGCGCCTCCCGGCAGCGAGTACGGGCGAATGCCTCCTAACGAAACTGGGGCGCCCCTTCAGGTGTGGGGACCTTCGCCGCGTGCAGGTCAACTTTGGATATCTCTGAGGTGAGCCACGGCTGGGCCTCCAGCCTAAGCGAAATTTCGCCAGGTGAAGCTGTCGGGCCTCTCGCATAGACGACGGGAGGAAGCCGAGGCGCTCTAGCACAAGCCGCACTTCCTCAATGCCATCGAAGCCGAAGGAAAGCTGTTCTTGCGGCGGGGCGCGCAACAATATCGCAACGAATTGGGTGAATGACCGTGAACAAAACGGGACGGAAGGCCACGGTGAGAAAAATCAACAACTTAGAAGACGTTCACTACGTTCGGGACGAAGGGGCTGCACTCGTCAGATCGCGACTTGAATCGAATGTTGGTATCGGTGGTTGCGCCTCCCCGATTTGAACCTATTGATCGATGACCTTGTAGTCGCAGTTGACCCCCGAAAGTCAGAGTGTGCGCGTGTTCAGTTATCAGGCATCGCAACGACTATGATCGTGCGACGAATGCCCATTTTCGGTCAGATAAGCCCAGTGGTGCGACCAGTAAGTCATTGATTGTTCTGAACCCGTGGCTGTCTCTTAATCAGCGGGTCCCAGGTTCGAGCCCTGGTGCGCCCACCAAGCTTTTCAATAGCTTATGGGTCTTTCGCGGTCGTCATTCCGACGGGCGGTTCGTGGCTATTCCGACAAACCGGCTGCCTTTGTTCTTTGTTCTCGCCGCTTCTTCGTGCCCGAAATTAGCTGTTTCCGTGTGCGTTTCGCATAGGTCGGCAGCTGCCGCGATGACCGGTGGCGGCCTGCGGCTCTGAGCTCAGCGTCCGTTAGATCGCTGTCTGCCCCCTCGGTAAAACCGCCGTGGCGGAACGGGGTGACAGTTCTTCCCGCAGACCGGCGGCGCGAACGATGTTTTTCACGACCTCCCGCAGGTAGCGAAGATCCTGCCTGGCTGTGATCCATGGCAGCTGGGTAGGCGACCTCCGGTGCTCATGGTCGCGCCGAAAGACGAGCCCGGTGACGATGGTCTGCCTGATGTCGTCGAGTTCTGCCATCAGCTCGGGAAACAAGGTCTCGCCGGGAGATCAAGAAAGTCCTACGGGTCATTTCGTCTGCGCGTTTTCCGCGAGGCGTCCCGAGCACCATCGTGTTTCGCGATGGACGATTTCCGCATCGAGCATTCCCACCTTGCGATGCAGGGCCTAGCGTTCCTGGGTGCCAGGGAGCGCATTGAGCGGGGAACCATGACAAAACATCTTACACTTTCGGAGCGCTGTCGGGTGGATCGGCGCTTGCTACTCGGTGTTCTCGCCGGGTTTGTGCTGGCAGGCACTGCTTCCGTTGCGGTTGCCCAAACCGCCAAGGAAACCATCACCGTTTATACCGCGCTGGAGAAGGAGCAGCTCGCTCCGTACAAGGCAGCCTTCGAAAAGGCCCATCCCGACGTCGAGATTTCCTGGCTGCGCGACAGTCCGGGTATCATACTTGCGCGCCTGCTTGCCGAGAAAGATAACCCGCGTGCCGATGCCGTCTGGGGCGTGCCGCTGATGCACCTCGTCAGTCTCGAAAAGCTTGGCATGCTCGAGCCTTATGCGCCAAAGGAGTACGAGAAGCTGAAGCCCCGCTTCCGCGATAGCAAGAACCCGCCGTCCTGGACCGGCATGGACACCTGGATGAGCCTGATCTGCTTCAACACGGTCGAGGCGAAGAAGCGCAACATTCCGGCGCCGGAGACATGGGCTGATCTTGCCAAGCCCGTTTACAAAGGCCAAATCACCATGCCCAACCCGGCTTCGAGCCACACGGGTTACATGGCCATCAATCACTGGAAGCAGTCGATGGGCGACAAGGCATGGTCCTTCATGGACGGACTGCACGAGAACATCGCGCTCTATACCCATTCCGGCTCGAAGCCTTGCAAGATGGCAGCGACCGGTGAGTACGTGATCGGTATCTCGACCGATATCACCTCACCGCAGCTGAAGGCCAAGGGCGCGCCCATCGACATCATTTTGCCCAAGGACAAGACCGGCTGGGACATCGAGGCCACCGCCATCATCAGGGGCACGAAGAAACTCAAGGCTGCGCAGGCGCTCGCCGATTTCTCTGTGAGCAAGGAGGCCAACGACCAGTACAACAAGTTCATGGCGATCGTGGCCTATCCTGGCGAGTTTCCAACGCCTAAGGCCTACCCGTCAGGCGCGGAAGCGGCCATGGCCGATCAGGACTTGACGGCGAGCGCGCTCGACCGCGAGGCGCTGACAGCCGAATGGGTCAAGCGTTACGACGGCAAGTCCGAGCCGAAGAGCAATTGAAACCCTCGACGCGAGGGGCGACGGAGCCGTCACCACCAGCTCTCCTCCTGTTTGCCCGGCGCGCATGAGTTAAAAGCGCGCTGGGCCATCTGATGTCATCCGGATCCCAATGGTTTCTTCTTCGGGCCAAAGCACGCCGCTGCTCACGATCCGCGGCCTGGGCAAGACCTTCGGCCGCCATGCCGCATTGAAGGCGATCGACCTCGAGATACATGAGGGCGAGTTCGTGAGCTTCCTCGGGCCTTCGGGCTGTGGAAAGTCGACGCTGCTGCGTATCATCACCGGTCTGGAACAGCCGAGCGTCGGCGCGATCATTCATGACGGGCGCAATATCTCGGAGCTCTCGGCAGCCGAGCGCGGCTTCGGCATCCTGTTCCAGTCTTATGCACTCTTTCCGAACCTCACCGTTCGCCAGAACATTGCCTACGGCCTGACGGCGAGAGGGCAGGCTGCCGACGCGCGTGTGGCGGACTTGCTTGATATGGTCGGTCTGCCGGACACCGCCGGCAAGTATCCGTCACAACTTTCAGGGGGACAGCAGCAGCGCGTCGCTCTGGCGCGCGCGCTCGCGCCGAGCCCGAAGCTGCTCCTTCTTGACGAGCCGTTGAGCGCCCTCGACGCCAAGGTCCGCGTCCATCTGCGCGAGCAGATCAAGGACTTGCAGCGACGGCTCGGCATTACCACCATCATGGTTACGCACGATCAGGAGGAAGCGCTCTCCATGGCCGACCGTATCGTGGTGATGAACCACGGCACCGTCGAGCAGGTCGGAACGGCCGCCGAGATCTACAGCCATCCCGCGTCGCTCTTCGTGGCGGGTTTCGTCGGAAAGATGAACGTGTTGTCGGGACGAATATCCGGCATGCGGTTCATGCCGCAAGATGCGTCGGCTACGCTTGAACTTGCGTTAGGTGACCGTAATGGCGCGGCCAAACTCTGTGTTCGGCCCGAAGATGTCCAGCTCTCGGCTCTGGCGCGGACACACGCCATCAACGGCGCATCCGCGTTAGTAATTGCCGTGGAATTTCTCGGTGCTTTCACCCGCCTGCGCCTCGTTGTACCGGCCTGGGGCGGCGTGGAACTCACGGCGGAGGTTGCTGCCCGCCAGATGCGTGAACTCGCGATCGGGCCGGGAGCCGCAGTGTCGGT
>NZ_JBBIAR010000108.1:0-22946 GCF_054185165.1 Bradyrhizobium sp. UFLA05-109
GCAGATATAACAAGCTATGTCTGCGGCCCAGCGGCGGGAAATCCGCTGATGGAAGCTGGAGCGTTAAGGGCAAGGAATGCGCTCTCGGTAGCACTGGAGCAGGCCATCGACGCTATCGCGAAATGTCTTCCGACAAAGTCGTAATGCGACGATCTGAGGTCAAACGTTCAATCACCATGAGCTGCGAGGCCTGAGACAGGTGCCGAGGATTGGAACGCGACCAAACGCGAACCGCTGCGGCAGATATCCCGATTTCGAGTGAGTGTAGTGACCGGACGAGATTGGCCACCGCGCCAGGGCGCTACCGGGTTCATCGTCGGCTTCGCGCGATCAGCGACGAAGACACGGCTCCTTTTCGATGACGCAGCGCCGGGGGGCTGCCACCGGTTCACTGAGGGCGAGACAACCGGCGTCGAACCGTGGCCAGAGTTCGCTGAAGCCAAAGTCGCAGCCGCGATCCCTTCCGGTCCCGACCGGCACGTCGATCTTGAGAAGCTCATCCCCATCGACCCTTCAGTCGGTCTGGTAACGGGTCATTGCAAGCGGCCGACATAGCAGTGGCAAACCCCATGAACGCCGACGCTCTGGCGCAGGAATCGCGCCCGCCGATGCGGCTCACGCGGTCACGAGTGAGAGTCCGGAAGCAGACTGCGGCCTGATATGCGTCGACGTCGCGGGGCGGATCGGTGTCGCCAATACCGAGCGGGTCCTGCGCCGACCTGACATAGCCACCGTTTTGCGTCGCAACGACGAGACTGGAGCAGCAGTCGTGTACTCCACAACGCCATCGGCTCCCACCGCGAGGTGGCCGAAACTCGCGGCCGCGATCGCAATCGAAGTGATGACGCTGGTCTCGCTCCCAAGGGCTTTATCACCATCGCCGCCAGCGCCCCCCATCGGCATGGGGCAGAGAACGCAGTATTTTGCGACGCTTCAGGAGGAAGGCGTCTATTTGGGGAGCGCGGTCTGGCTGGGAACGTCGAGCCGATTACGAAGATCGAGAATGGCCATCTGGTAGCCTTTAATGGTAAGGATGAACTGCGGTCAGTTACCGCTGAAATACAAGCTGGCAATCCGCGTTTCGCCCATTGGGAACGGAAAGATACGTGGGATAGCGTGCTCGGCACGCGACCGTAGCATCATCGCCTTAGTGGGTTCGCCTCGAAGGGGAGCAGGCGCCGAGCAGAAGGAACGACAGAACCGGGGGAGCGGTCGGTCAAGGCCGAAATCTCCTGCCGGTCGTAGATGTGCCGGCCGGTAAAGGGGCAGGTACCTTTCAGGCACCAGTTAAACGCAACGTCTGGTGCGCCATTGCAGGCAACCAAAGCGCCGCATCCTGTTCCCAAAGCTCCAATTGGGTGCGACAAATTTCGATCCTGAGGGCTGTGCTGGAATTCGGTTATTATGAGCCGAAAAATAGAGATCTTATGCGCGAATTTCAGCAAAAGCGCGGAAATCCATCGCAATCGAAATATATTATGTGAGAATAAAAAGGAGGAATTCGATGCGTTCCATTTGCATCATTGGGGTTTGCTCTGGGGAGAGCGGCCTGGGCCGGAGCAGTGAAGGCGCATCGGCCCTGCACTTTTGGCAGAGGCAAGAAATCCGATAGAATCATACCAAGGGGTACGTAACATGACCGTGTCGCGACGCGAGGTCATCAAAGGAGGTGTAGCCGCCGGAGCGGCTGTATCAATGCCGGGCGTGCTAAGGGCAGCGCCAACCGACTCGCGAACGATTCGAATGGTGAAGACCGGCGACCTCCGCGTCTTCGATCCAATTTTTACGACGACCAACATAACTGCCGACCATGGTGCGGCGATTTACGACACGCTGTTCTCTCTCGATTCCAAGTTTAGGTCGCAGCCGCAGATGGTGGCGAAGTGGGACGTTTCGGACGACAGGAAGACTTATACGTTCGAGCTACGGGACGGTCTGTACTGGCACGACGGCACGCCTGTCACGGGCGCGGACTGCGTTGCCTCGATCCGTCGCTGGGGCCAAGTGCATCCCGGCGGGGAAATGATTATCGAGCGAGCCAGGGATATTTCGAAGAACGGCGACAAAACCTTCGCGATTGTGCTCAGGGAGCCTCTGGGGCTCCTGATTGATCTCCTTGCGGACCTTACGCCGCCGTGCTTGTTCATTATGCGCGAGACCGACGCGAACCGCCCCGCGACCGTGCAGGTGACCGCGAATATCGGATCGGGGCCGTTCAAGTTCAATCATGCCCTTGCCAAGCCGGGCGCGAGCTTCACCTATGATCGTAACGAAAATTACGTAGCGCGCAAGGAGGTGCCCGACGGCTTGGCCGGCGGGAAGATCGTGAAGGTCGATCGGATCATCTGGGACAATATCGTCGATCAGCAGACCGGTTTTGCCGCTTTGCAGGCTGGTGAAATTGATTTCCTTCAAACGCCCCCGGTTGATTTTTTCTCGGCGATCGAGAGCGATCCGAACCTCGAACTTCAGGTTCTGGACAAGCTTGGTCAGGATGTGTGCCTGCGCATGAACTTCCTGCAGAAGCCGTTCGACAACGTCAAGGCGCGCCAGGCGGTGCTTCACCTGATCAATCAAGAGGCGTTCGTGCGTGCCATGTCACCCCACCCCAAATACGGCGGCACGGTCACGTCGATATTTGGACACGATACGCTAATGTCCAATGACGCAAACGCGGAATGGCACAGAAAGGGCGGCGATACGGAAAGGGCCAAGCAGCTCTTTAAGGAGGCCGGATATGCCGGCGAGAAGGTCGTCATTCTCCAGCCCACGAACGTACCGAGGTACGACAACGCATCACAGCTTTTGGCGGCCGCGCTGCGGAAGGTTGGCGTAAACGCCGAACTCGCGCCGAGCGACTGGGGAGGGATCGTCACGCGTCGGGCGAACAGAGGTTCTGTCGAGAGTGGCGGTTGGAACATCTTCATCACGTCTGAAATGGATTATTCCCTCGGCAACCCTCTCGGCACACCCCTCCTCAGGGCGGATGGCGAGAAGGCGTGGTTTGGATGGCCGAAGAGTGACGAATATGAGGCCCTTCGGGCTAAATGGGTCGATACTAACACGCTTGAAGAGCGCAAAAAGCTGGCCCGCAACATGCAACAAATTTGGTGGGACTTCGTCGGCGACGCCAGGCTGGGTTTGCTTGTGTTGCCAATCGCTCGCCGCAAGACGCTCACCGGCCTCATCGGCATGCCGCAGATTATCCCGATGTGGAACATTCAGAAGGGCTGAGGACGCAAATGCCCGAATACATTGTCCGCAGGCTGGCCTCAACCATCGCCGTCATGGTGATGGTCGGGATCTTCATATTCTTACTTCTCAGGCTGGCACCCGGCGACCCTGCGGCTATCATCGCGGGCGACACGGCCACGCCAGAGATGATCGACGGCATCCGCGCAAAGCTGGGGCTCAACGATCCACTGCCGATTCAATTCGTACATTGGGCGTTGAGCATCGTCGGTGGCGATTTCGGGACGTCGATCTTCAGCGGGCGGCCGGTTCTCCAACTCATTTCACAGCGGCTGGAACCGACCATTTCCCTCGCGGTGTTGACGATTGTCTTTTCGAGCGCAACCGGGATTGCCTTCGGCATCCTTGCCGCGTGGCGAGCGGGCGGGCTCGTCGATCGCATCCTCTCGGCCTTTGCGGCGCTCGGCTTTTCGATCCCGGTGTTCGTCATCGGCTATTTTCTCATATACGGCTTCTCTATCAGCCTGCGCTGGCTACCGGTCCAAGGATACAAGTCGCTTGACCAAGGCCTTGGGCCCTGGTTTGCGCAGCTGATCCTGCCAGCGGCGACTCTAAGTGTTGCCTATGTTGCTCTCATCGCCCGGATCACGCGGGCGAGCATGCTCGAGGTCCTGTCGGAAGACTACATGCGAACGGCCGCTGCCAAGGGCGCCTCGTCATATTCCCTGCTTTTCCATCATGCTCTAAAGAACGCTGGCGTGCCGATCCTCACGGTGATCGGCCTGGGTTTTGCCCACCTGATCGGGGGCGTCGTCATCACAGAAACGGTGTTCAACATCCCCGGTGTCGGTCGTTTGACAGTCGATGCGATCAACAATCGCGACTATCCCATCATCCAGGCCGTGCTGATCCTCTGTTCGGGCGTGTATGTCCTTGTTAACCTCGCGGTCGATCTGGCCTACACCCTGATCGATCCCCGCATCCGGTACTGATATGTCTCTCCTCTCCGCACCAGTTGAAGCCGTACCGATGGGCCGGCTGCGAATAGCCAACCTTCCCCGCCTGGCACGGCGGCATCCGCTGGTTTTTGTCGGCGGCGGCCTCGTGGCGCTGTTGATCATTCTGGCGCTCGTTGCACCGGTTTACGCGGGTGATCCGCTGAATATGGATCCCTTCAAGCGCCTTCAGCCGCCTTCGGCCGAGATGTGGCTCGGGAGCGATAATCTGGGCCGTGACGTGTTTGCACGAACGGTGCTCGGCGCCCGAATCTCTCTTATGGTCGGATTGATCTCGGCGGCAAGCGCGACTCTGGGCGGGCTTCTGATCGGTGTCATCGCCGGCTACAACCGCAGCTTCGATAACATCGTCATGCGGGTCGTGGACGGTCTTATGGCGATCCCGACGATTCTGCTGGCCATCGCCCTGGTTTCTTTGACCCGCGCCGGCATCGGTATCCTCATCGTCGCCATCACGATTCCTCAGATTCCAAGCGTCGCGCGGCTGGTTCGCTCGGTGGTTCTCAGCGTTCGGGAGCTTCCCTATGTGGAGGCCGCGCGCTGCGGAGGCGCGCGCTTGCCGAAGGTGCTGTGGCGGCATGTCCTGCCGAGCACCATTCCGCCCCTCATGGTCCAGAGTGCCAATGTCTGCGCGAGTGCAATTCTGACAGAAGCAGGGCTGAGCTTCCTGGGAGCGGGCGTGCCGCCTGAGATTCCCAGCTGGGGCAATATGATCTCAACGTCTCGCTTGTATCTCGCGATGGCCCCATGGTCTGTCTTTGCTCCTAGCATCTGCCTTGCCATCACGGTCCTGGCCGTCAACCTGCTCGGCGATGGCTTGCGAGACCTGTTCGACCCCCGCTCAAAGCGGAGACGCTGATATGCTAATGCAAACCGACGCGGGCAATGAGCTGCTTCTCGACGTTCAAGATCTGGAGACGCACTTTTATGGTGAGGAAAGCGTCACTCGTGCCTTGGGAGGTGTCAGCTTCCAAGTCAAAAAAGGCGAAACGCTCGGAGTTGTCGGTGAATCCGGATGCGGCAAGAGTATAACCGCCCTCTCCATTCTTCGCCTGCTGCCAAAATTAACTGGCAAGACCGTCGGAGGCGAGATTCGCTTTCACGGACGCGACCTGCTGAAGCTCTCTGAACAGGAGATGCGACAGATCCGAGGCGATCGCATTGCCATGATCTTCCAGGAGCCGATGACGAGCCTGAACCCGGTCTACACCGTTGGGCGCCAAATCGCTGAGGCTGTGCAGATCCATACAAAGGCTTCTCGGTCCGATGCGATGGCAAGGGCACAAGAGATGCTCCATCTCGTCCGCATAGCGGACCACGAACGTCGGGTTAACAACTATCCCCACGAGATGTCGGGCGGTATGCGTCAGCGGGTCATGATCGCCATGGCGCTCGCCTGCTCACCGGAACTGTTGATCGCCGACGAGCCAACGACCGCGCTGGACGTCACGATGCAGGCGCAGATCCTGCGGCTGATCGTCGACTTGAAGCAGCGCCTTGGAACCGCCGTGATGTTCATCACGCATGATCTGGGCGTAGTCGCCGAGACATGCCAACGCGTGATCGTGATGTATGCGGGCCGAATCGTAGAACAAGCGTCGGTGATAGATCTGTTCGCGCGCGCCACGCATCCCTATACTCAAGCTCTCATGCGCTCGGTGCCCGACCCGCGGCACGGCCGTCGGCAGCGCCTTCCGGAAATTTCAGGCATTGTGCCCAGCCTGAGCGAGTCCATTGCCGGGTGCAGCTTCGCGCCGCGCTGCCCGTTCGCGACCGGCATTTGCCGCGAGAAGACGCCCACGCTTTGTGAGGTCGGGCCGGGCCACGCCGCAGCTTGCTGGCATTCCGAAGAGGCAGTTGGCGCATGAATGGTCCCCTGCTGAAAGTCGAGAATCTGACCAAGCATTATCCGCTCCGCGCAGGATTCCTGAAGACGGCTCCGGTGGTGCGGGCGGTCGAGGATGTATCCTTCTCCGTCGAAGCGGGCGAGACACTCTGCATCGTCGGCGAGTCCGGCTGCGGCAAGTCCACAATCGCGCGGCTCCTGATGCGGATCGTGGAGCCTACGGCCGGGCGCGTGATGATCGACGGGACTGACATTGCGGGTCTCAACAGGCACGAGCTTCGCTCGTCGCGCCGTCGGATGCAGATGGTGTTTCAGGATCCCTATTCGTCGCTGAACCCGCGCCTCACCGCCGGACACATCATCACCGAACCCGTCGAGAATTTTGAGCGGCTCAGCCGCAAGCAGCGTCAAGCGCTTGCCACGGACCTTCTCCGGAAGGTCGGCTTGCGGCCCGAGATGATGGACCGCTTCCCGTCCGAGTTCTCCGGCGGCCAGCGGCAGCGGCTCGGCATTGCGCGGGCCCTGGCGCTTCAGCCCTCGCTCATTATCGCCGACGAGGCGGTCTCAGCCCTTGACGTTTCCGTGAAGGCGCAGATCCTGAATCTGCTTTTGGATCTCCAGCAGGAGATGGGCATCGCTTACGTCTTTATCTCGCACGACCTTAGCGTCGTGGAGCATATCGGCAACCGCGTTGCGGTCATGTATTTGGGGCGGATCGTAGAGCTCGCCCCGTGCGAGGCGCTCTTTGCCAAGCCGGTTCACCCCTACACCGAGGCGCTGATTGCGGCAGCGCCGGTACCGGACCCAACGCGGGTCCGGCTTGAAGCGCCCGTCGAGGGTGAAGTACCAAGCCCCGTCAATCCGCCGAGCGGATGCACGTTTCATCCACGCTGTCCGCTCGCGGTCGAGCGCTGCCGCATCGAAGTGCCACCCTTGGTGCCGATCGCAGACGGACGCATCGTGGCCTGTCATGTGCGCGCGCGTGCCTCAGATAGCCCGCTTGGGGCGGCTATGGAAATCGTTTCTTCGCTCACTCCTGTAGCAGAGCCACAGACCCTTTCACCCGATCAACACCAAGCGTAAAGACCTGCCTATGGAGAACTGTATGGACAAGCCCACACACGAGAACGGATCTGGTGCGGTCCAGCAGGGCGGTGGCTATGATATGGCCGGCTCGATTGCGACGAACATTGCAGACGGCTTCACGTTGGTCGCAGTTGGCGATCTCATAGTCTCGCGATCGCTGACCAAAGGTCAGCATCTCGGTTTGGACGACGTCGTGAAGATCCTCTATGATGCTGATATTACGTTCGGCAACATGGAAACCAACATCTTCGATATCCGCTCGTTCAACGGCAGTCCGCAGGCTGAGTACGGCGGTGCATATCACGTCAGCCTGCCAGAGGTCGGACCTGATTTGAAGTCTATGGGGTTTAACGCCCTCAGTTGCGCGAACAATCATACCTTTGACTGGGGTGTTGAAGGCATGCGCGAGACATGCCGGGCGCTCGATCAGAGCGGGATTATCCATGCCGGTGTGGGCGAGAATCTGGCGCAAGCTGGCGCTGCTCGCTTTCTGGAAACCGCCCGTGGTCGCGTGGCGTTGCTGTCGTTTGCTGCCACGTTCACGCCGCTGTCTCGTGCGGCCGATACCGCCGGCGAGGCTCCAAGCAGGCCAGGTGTCAACGCCCTCCGGCTGGCACGTAGCATCGTCGTTCCAGCGGAGATGCTGGAACGCTTGAGGCAGCTACGTGGTATGTTGCCCGGCTACAAGTCTGATGATGGCGATCCAGACCGCGTGGTTCTAGCCGGAGTGACATTCCAAAGGGGCGACAAGGTCGGTTACAGCTACGATCCCGACACGCGAGATATAGCGGGAATTCTACGAAACGTTCGCCGGGGCAAGCAGTTCTCGGACTTCTGCCTCGTCACGAACCATGGTCACGAGCCCGGCAATTGGTGCCAGGAGCCGCCTGATTATGAACGATCATTTGCGCACAGGCTGATCGATGCCGGTGCCGATGCATATGTCGGACATGGTCCGCACCAGTTGCGCGGCATCGAGATCTACAAGGGTCGACCGATATATTACAGCCTGGGGAATTTCATCATGGACGACCTCCGGACCCCCGTAGGGGCTGACATGTTCGATAGTCACGGCAAGGACCCACGGGTGGAAACGGATGCCGAGGTGACAGTCAATGAGATGATGAGGGGATACGAGACATCTCCGGGATTCTCAGACCCGATTTTTTATGAGAGCGTCGTCACGGTCAGCCGATTTGAGCAAAACCAGCTTTCTGAATTACGGCTCTATCCGGTCGAGCTTGGTCACTCGAAAAGGTTTGCTAACCGGGGTATCCCGCGCTTCGCTTCCGCGCCACAAGCAAAAGCCATTCTGGAGCGTTTACAAAAACTCTCGACGCCTTTTGGTACGCAGATCGCGATGGAGAATGAAGTGGGAGTGATCAGATTGAGGCCCAACTCGGTGCGTGGCTAGTTCGCCGCGGCGTACGCACTATAGATCCCCTTTACATTTTGCTTCTCTTTTGTTCACAAGAACATATATGACTTGTCAGATTCGTTGAACGGTTTCCGCGCATATCGAAAAGATCGTACAAGGTTTCTTGAACGTCTAATAGATTAACTTCGTCAGCCGAGAATATAGGTCGGGGAAGTAGATGTCCTTCTCGAATGCTGATGGATATAGGGATTGGACCAGCGCCGGGGGCTGGTACTGATGTACAGGCATTATAACGTGCAGCCGCTGACACGATCGACAAATGGGTCTCGCAACCCTTTAAACCCACATTACGCGATGGCCGGCTGTTGCTTGCCGTATCGGCGATAACAAGGGCCAGCATTTCGCACAGATCCTGGCAGTCGAGTCTCACTTAAGGACGCATGGCACGGCCGTTATCTTGTTGGAAGGCGAAGGGGAGATCGGCAGCCTGCATATCGCCGAATACACGCGTGCCAACAAGGACACCCTAAAAGCTGGCCATGCCGTCACTGCCGAAGGCCCCGCCATGCAAGTGGTGCGCCTATGACCAAGTTCGTTTCGCGGGGCGAGGTTGCCCTTGAGCTACGTTGTCGTGATGCTGCGCCGACTTGCATTCGGGTAACTTCAGCGGCGTTGTGCCCAATCCAATCTGGAGGTTGGTGCACCTCCTTAACACCATGAAGAATGCCGACGGTGTAATCACTATCGATGGCTTCCACGAATATTATTGAGTCGCCTCCAAAGGAGGATCTGGCTGCCGGTCGCGCCTTTGCTACTCGACATCGATACACTCATGCGGGGTCTCGATCCGGGAGCATGCGACTCGGCACGATCCGTCCCTTGTTGTGCCGAACTCACAGCCGCAAGGTGGGATCAAGAAGCGCTTATCCTAAGCTAGCGGTGATGTGAAATCCGGCGAGATCGAGATTCAAAGCGCGGATTTTAGGCGCGGGCGTTGGGCTAATTGCATAAATCCATACGGATTGGTCTCTTACACTCATGAATACAGGGCACGAAACATAGCCCAGGTAAAGCGACGAAAAACCCGCAATTGGGGAGCGCACGAGTCTTCTGGCTGGGCCAGTTCGACCGTATGGAGATGTTGGTGGCATTTAAAGGTAATGAAGGAGAGGGCATGCATTTCGGTGCCCAGTCCGTGCCGGCAGGGAGCGCGCTGGAATTCGAGGGCAGAACGTACCTCGATGGCCGCGCTAGCGATCCGCGCACTATCGGATGGATGCGGGGTTCGCCGCCGCCCGAGGGTAAGCAGATCACAATTGAGAGTGGCCGCTATCTGGATTTCCCGGAAATCCGCTGGAGTGTTTCGCACTTGCGGGAGCTTGTGCCGACCGTGAGCGTGGGCCGCGGCGATGGGGCTCGGCTCTCCTTCGGAACGCCATCCGCCGCGGATGCTGCGGAAGTGGAAGCATTGGTGTTCACGGACGCGAACGGGCGCGTCCGCCGCTTCGATGAAGCGCTGTTAGATACCTACGCTGATGGGATCGTGGTGTTGCACCGCGGACGCGTCGTGTTTGAGCGCTATTTCGGTGCGCTTGAACCGCATCTGCCGCACGCCTGCTTTTCGGTAACGAAGTCTTACGCGGGCACACTCGCCGCGTGTTTGGTGCACGAAGGCGTGCTCGACGATAGCAAGCTAATCCCGCACTACCTGCCCGAGCTGCGCGGGACTGGGTGGGCGGATGCCACGCTCCGCCAGGTGATGGACATGCAGACCGGTCTGGAGTACAGGGAGGACGAGGCAGATGACCGATCCGGCTCCTCGGTCTATATGCGCGCCTGCCGTATGCGGCCGCGGCCGGTCGGTTACGAGGGGCCGCAGACGTCGTGCGAATATCTGCGTACCGTGCGCAAGGAAGGTGCGCATGGTGAGGCCTTCGCCTACAAGAGTGTAAACACCCAGGTCATGGCCTGGGTGATGGCGCGTGAGACCGGCCGTTCGTTCGCGCAGCTGCTGCATGAGCGCCTGTGGGCGCCGCTAGGTTGCGAGGAGGAGGGCTACTTGATCATCGATCCTGCTGGCATGCCGTCGGCGAGCGGGGGGTTCTGCACGAGCCTGCGTGACCTCGCGCGTTTCGGCGAGCTGATCCGGCGCGAAGGTGGATGGGATGGCAAGCAGCTTATTCCAGCGCCTGTCGTAGACGATATTCGGCGCGGCGGAGATCCGGCGAAGTTTGCGAAGGTCGGTTCCAAGCGGTTGTCCGGCTACTCGTACCGCAGCATGTGGTGGGTGTCGCACAACGAGTTCGGCGCCGTCGAAGCCCGAGGCATTCACGGTCAGCGCCTCTACATCGCGCCGGGAGCAGAGATGGTGATCGCGCGCTTCGGATCGCATCCGTTGGCGTCGTCTGCTTTCAGTGACCCGATCACCATGCCGCAGATGCTTGCGCTGGGACGGTTGCTGCGCGGCTAGCCAGCTGCTGTGGACCGCTGATAAGCCCGGGACAGCCGGGGAAGACAAGGAAGACCTTGAGGCCTAGCATGGATTTCAACCAGTATATTAAAGATCTCACGAGCCGACCTGTCTCCAAAGAGCTAGCTTTCCCGGAGTCGGAATATCGCCTCCGAATCGAAAAAGTCAGGAAGGTGATGGACGAGAGGGGCCTGGACGTCCTCCTCGTTACGTTCGCTCCCGATTTGAGCTACTTGAGCGGTTACCAAAGTTTCGGCACGCTCTGGTATTCGTGCATGGTACTGCCTCGCGAAGGTGAGCCCATACTCCATATGCACGCGCTGGAGATTGGGCCCACCATCCTCACCAGCTGGGTGAAGGATATCCGTCCTGTCAGATGGGGCGACAACGACGGCGTGGAGGGCGCCCTCGCGGGCATCCTGAAGGAGCGAAAGTTGGAGGGACAGCGTATTGGCATCGAGAACAAGAGGCCCGGTGTCAGCGTCGATTTTTACCAGGGATTGAAACGAGCGCTGCCTGACGCCATTCTCATCGATGCCTCAGATGTGGTTGCGCAGCCCCGGATGGTCAAATCGGCAGCGGAATTGGACTACATGCGCCGCTCGGCTCAGATCACAAAGAAGGGCTTGGCCGCCGTGTTACCGATGATCAAGGCCGGTGTCACTGACAACCAGATCGCGGCGGTGATCTATCAGACGCTGGTGAATGAGGGAAGCGAGTATTTCAGCACCCAACCGATCGTCTCGGCAGGTCAGCGGAGCGGTATCGGCCACACCACCTTCAGGCGTACTCCCATTCAGGAGGGTGACACCGTGATCCTGGAGTTTGGCGCGGCTTATCAACGGTACACCAGCGCGATCTTTCACACAGTGGCCATTGGCGAGCCATCTTCGGAAGTTGAGAAACGAGCGAGAGTCATTAACGAGACCCTCGACTTGCTGCTTCATACGGTCAAACCGGGGCGTATCGCGCACGACGTCGCACGGGAGGTTGGCTTCGGGCTGAAGGAGATCAGTGCGGTACCAAGCTCTGCGCGCGTATATGGATACTCGATCGGGCTGGGGTTGCCTCCCACGTGGGGCGAGGACATCTATTTCATCCGCGAGGGTATTGAGCAGGAGCTGAAGCCTGGCATGACGTTCCACTCTCCCATAGGAGTCCGAATGCCGGGCGCGCCCGGCGTAGGGTTCAGTGAGACATGGGTCGTCACGGAGACGGGGTGCGAGATTCTTACCATGCATGACCGGGAGCTGACCGTGGTCAAGGTCTAGGTGAGAGCTCCCTAGACCTAAGTAACAGATGATGGCCTTTGACTAGGGTCGAAATGTTTGAGCCAGCCACTTTTAGTCGGGGGCCTCACGCACGGTCGAGCATTGGCGCCGTCGTGCACCCGTTTCGCCGATTCGTCCTGTCGACTACGTCGCTCGCCACGGCGGATCGGCGGGTCCCTCGAGGGGCGATCATGGCGTTGCGGAGGGAACGACGCTAAGGATCGCTCTTAGACGGTCGCCGTTGCGTAACGTGCCCGAGCGATCGCGACGGCAACGTGGAACGATGCGCTGGACCGCGTCGAGCAATCATGGGCGCTGGATGGCATTTCTTGGGCTGCGGCACCGGCCGATGTGCGAGGCCGGCGTTTACCGTCCCCGAAGAGGTCGAGGCCGGCGCCCTCGAGGCCGCTTCGGACCGTGCTGTGGAGGCGTCGATTTCGCTTCGGAACAAGCCGGGCGCTTAAACAAGGACATCGTCGCCGCCGTCGAGCGAGCGGGAACTGGAAGCGGCGCACTGCGAACTTCCCTCGCTGCCCGCCGATATGAACCGGTGGATCCGGCAAAGCGACACGTGGCTCGCGAGTTGGAGGTGCGGTGGAACCAAGCATGGAGCGAGTCGATGAGTCTCGATCGCAGACCTAAGGATCTGCACGCGGCGTTGGCTGCGCGCCCGAGGATCGATCGGGCGCTTCTGCTCCAACTCGCTCACGACTTGCCCGCGGCTGCTTCGTCAACCAATATGCGCAGCAAGCACCGCCTAGTTTATATCCTGGTTCGCGAGATCGTCTGCCAACTCAACGAAGCAACGAGAGACGGTGCTTCTTATCCACTGGATCGGCGGCCGTCACACTGAAGCGCGTCGCGCGCGTCAAGACCGAGCGATATCCAGGCAGCGCGTGCCCTATGCTGTCGATTTGCTGCGCAAGCTTGCCGGCCACTGGCCCGATCACGAAGGCGTAGTGCCACTCAATCGAATGCGATGTAGTGATGGCGAGAGCTCGAGTTGTGTGAGCGAGGTGGGGTGAAGCCGGAAAGATGGTCTTGAAAACGATCCGCCGAACAGCCGCGAAAAAGTTGCTGCCAACACAACACCGCACGAGGGGCTGTTTTGGCCCACGCTGAATGAACTTCCAGTCGATGGGGCGCATTTTAACGATAAGCCCCCAGAGGAGACTGTTGTCCTCATGATCCTTCATGAGGCTGATGTCACGTTTGCCAACATGGAAACCAACATCTTCGATATCCGATCGTTCAAGGGAAGGCGGCAGGCTGAGTACGGCGGTGCGTATCACGTCATCTGCCAGATGCTCGGACCTAATGTGAAGGCTATGGGATTCACGCCAGGCAAGCCAAGCGTCAACAGCTTTCGTTTGGTGAAAAGCATCGTGGCCCATGGAGATGCTCGAGAGCCTGACGCAGATGCGCAATGCGTTCATGGACGCCATTCCCGCCCATCGATTGGCTCCGGCTGCAGTCTCCGGGACGACGGGGGAGGGCCAAGCAGCTCCAGCGTCATGAGAATCCGATTCGTGCTCGTTCGGACAGCTATGAAGCCGACCTGCGCGATGTCGCCGGCATTCTACGAAACATTCGTCGGGGCGAGCATTTCGCCGACTTCTGCATCGTGACGAATCACGGTCACTACCACAGGAATTGGAGTCAGGAGCCGCCGGATTACGAACGATCGTCAGCGCATCGGCTAATTGATAACGGCGCCCGGACCGCACCAGTTGCGGGACATCGAGATCTATAGGGGCTGGCCGATCTTTTATAGCGGGGCGAACTTCATCATGGACGACCTCCGGACACCGGTGGGCGCTGACATGTCGCTCATAGTAGGGAACCCGGGGTCGACACGGACACCGAGGTGACTGTCGACGAGATGGCAAAGGGATTCTCACCCGTTTTTTATGGGAATCTTGTACCGTCAGATGTGAGCACAACAAGCTTGCCGAATTGCGGCTCTGTCCGGTCGAGCTTGGTCTCTCGAAAAGGTTTGCTCTCGCGCTACCGGCAAAAGCCATTTTAGGGGCCTCTACGAGGCCATTTGGTAGCGAATCGCAATCGAGAATGACGTGGGAGCGGTCAGGCTGCCGCCGAACCCCCCGCCATGTTCGGAGTTCGCATGCTCGAATTGATCCAGTGCCTTGAGCAGCAGACTCGATCTCGAGCGCGCTCCAAATACTGGGGCTGAATGATTCATGATCGTGTCCCTTGGCGTGGTGTAGCTGAGTGGGTGTCACCACGTTCGCCGGCATGGGCCGGATCGGTCAGCTGGCGATAGCCGGGAAGCTGACGGCGGGATCATCGCCCAAAGGCGCGATCGTTTCCAGTGTCATGTAGCGGCCGCGCTGGACGGCCCACTCGTCGTTCTGTTCGAGCAGGATGGCGCCGACCAGGCGAATGATGGCATCCTCGTTGGGGAAGATGCCGACCACTTCGGTCCGCCGCTTGATCTCTCCATTGACGCGTTCGAGCGGATTGGTCGAGTGCAGCTTGGCCCGGTGCGCGGCCGGGAAGCTCATGTAGGCCAGCACATCGGTCTCGGCCTCGTCGAGGAACGCCGCGAGCTTTGGCAGTTTGGGACGCAGCTGATCGGCAATGCGTCGCCATTGCGCCCGTGCCGCCTCGGCATCGTCCTGGGCAAAGGCGGTGGCGATGAAGGCGGAGACGACGCGCCGTCCGCTCTTGCCGGCATGCGCCAGCGCGTTGCGCATGAAGTGCACGCGGCAGCGCTGCCAGGTGGCCTTGAGCACCTTGGCGACAGTCGCCTTGATGCCTTCGTGGGCATCCGAGATCACCAGCTTGACCCCGCGCAGGCCGCGGCGGGCGAGCTTGCGCAAGAACGCGGTCCAGAACGTCTCGGCCTCGGACGGGCCGATATCCATGCCGAGCACCTCACGCCGGCCGTCGCTGTTGACACCCACCGCGATGATCACCGCGACTGAGACGATGCGCCCCTGCTGGCGCACCTTCACGTAGGTGGCATCGATCCACAGATAGGGCCAGTCGCCCTCGATCGGGCGATTGAGGAAGGCCTTCACCTTGTCGTCGATCTCACTGCACAGCCGCGACACTTGGCTCTTGGAGATGCCGCTCATGCCCATGGCCTGCACCAGGTCGTCGACCGAGCGGGTCGAGACGCCCTGCACGTAGGCCTCCTGAACCACCGCGGCGAGCGCCTTCTCGGCCATCCGCCGCGGTTCGAGGAAGCCCGGGAAGTAGGAGCCTTTGCGCAGCTTGGGAATGCGCAGCTCGACGGTGCCGGCGCGGGTCTCCCAGCTTCGATCGCGATAACCGTTGCGTTGGACCAGGCGCTCCTGGTTCTTCTCGCCGTAAGCCGCCCCGGTCAGGCCCTCGACCTCCAGCTCCATCAGCCGGTGGGCGGCAAAGCCGATCATCTCGCGCAAGAGATCGGCGTCAGGGGTCTTCTCCACGAGCGCGCGCAGGTTCATCATGTCGTCGGTCATCGGTGGTTCCTCGAATCAGGTTGGTGTCGCAACCCAAACCTTACCGACGAATCATCGGTGACCACCGCAAAGCCGCCCGCCCGCTACGGCGCTATTGGAGGGCGCGCGTGCGGACGGCTTTGCTCTACCGAGCTACACCACCTTCGGGGACACGACCTGATTCATTAACCCGACGATTGCTCGAGTGCAGAGGGCCCTGGCCCCACTGCACCGGTGGGCTTACCAGAACCAGTCACCGTAAGTGGAAGTCAACGCGGAAAGATCCTCGGCGATCCTTGGGCTGCGTCTTGAAGAGAGGGCCTTATCGATCGTCTCGCGCTCTTCAGCACTGCTTCATCAGAGCCAAGCTAGCTCTGCACGCACCGCCAAACGAAGTATGCAACGCATGCCGGTTGCACAGTCCGCGCTCGAAGACGCAAGGCACTGGCCCACAAATGCAAAAATTTTCGTCGACCGGTTCCGCCGGGGCGAACACATCGATCCAAGCGAGGTGCGCGCATCAAGCCTCGGCTGCAGCGTCGATTGGAATGGCAAAGCCCGCCTTGACGCGGTCCATTATGACCATTGTCTTGAACCCCTTGATATCGGAGTTTTCATAGAAGAATCGTCGCGTGAACTGCTCATAATCTTCCATGGTGCGTGCCGTGACGTACAGGACAAAGTCAGCGTCGCCAGTGACGTAAAATCCATTGACCACGTCAACTGTCGATTTGATGGCCTTCTTGAACTTGTCGATTATATCTGAGCGCTCTCGTTCCAAAGTCACTAGCACAAGCATTTGAATTGGCCGACCTACTGCCCTCGGCGAAACGATCGAGACGTCGGCCTCGATAATGCCCTCCGAGCGGAGCCTCTTGAGTCGTCGTTGACATGCTGTAGCAGAAAGTCCAGCCATTTCGCCAATTGTCTCAGAAGTTAGGCGGTTATTCTTCTGCACGATCTCAAGTATGCGGGCGTCTATTCGGTCGTATTGCATATCGGCTCCAGCCCTTGGTGAATTTCGCCGCGATATCCGAACGCGATGCAGGAAATCATCCTGCCCATAGGAAATGCGACGCAAAATACCGTCAGTGGAAGGTATCCTGAATGTAGAGGCAATTTCAACAAGTGACCGCGTAGGACTTTACAAATGGCGCTTGAAACTGTTTGGCAGAAAAGACCGGATCTAGTCGGTCTTGCTCCGCAGCATCTCCAAGGTCTGAGCCGCCAGGATTTTCTCGTTGGGGACGCGCTAATTGATGGCCGCTGGATCCGAAACGAGCAAAGAAATGTCGTGGTCGATCCGGCTACTGGGGAAGAGATTGCGGACGTTGGTTGTTGCGGTGCCGCGGACATGAATTTGGCCATCGCTGCAGCTGAGCGCTCCTTTTCTGCTTGGGGAGAGCTATTGCCATCGAAGCGGGGATCCATCCTTAGGGCTTGGGCATCATTGATGCTAAACCATTTGGAAGACATCGCCATCCTGGTGACGAGTGAGCAGGGCAAGCCGCTCGTTGAGGCGCGTCAGGAAATAGCGTATGGCGCTGGGTTTCTCGAGTGGTTTGCTGCAGAAGGGGAGCGAACGTACGGCGAGACAATCCCAAGTCATAAGCCTGCAAGTCTGCTTCATGTTCGAATGCAGCCGATCGGTGTCGCTGCCGCAATCACGCCCTGGAATTTCCCTGTCGCCATGATTACTCGAAAGGCTGGGGCCGCTCTTGCGGCTGGTTGCCCGATCATTGTGAAGCCAGCTCCCGAGACTCCGCTTTCTGCTCTCGCTCTGGCCAGGTTGGCTGTGGAGGCCGGGATCCCGCCCGGTGTCTTCCAGGTGCTCGTTGGTAATCCGCTCGAGCTTTCGCCACCTCTGTTGCATGATTCTAGAGTGCGGGCTCTCTCGTTTACGGGTTCTACGCAGGTGGGACGTCTGCTTCTGGAGGGGGCGGCCGAAACGGTAAAGAAGGTTTCTCTCGAGCTGGGGGGGCATGCTCCCTTCCTCGTGTTCGATGACGTCGACCTCGACAAAGCGATTAGAGGAGCAATGGCAGCAAAATTCGCCACATCCGGCCAAGATTGTTTAGCGGCTAATCGCATTTACGTACAAAGAGGCATCTACGGCGCCTTCGTTGAGGCGTTTGCTGCGGTAATGGCTGAACTCAAGGTAGGCCATGGGCTCAGACCTGAAACAAATATTGGACCAATGACGAAGCTGTCGGTGGCCAACAAGTGTAGAGCTCAAATCGACGATGCAATGATGAGAGGGGCGCGGGTTGTCTCCGCGAAGCGCAACGAAAGCCTCGGGCCGAACTTCGTTCTTCCAACGCTACTCAGCGACGTCACTGAAGAGATGCTCATCACACGTGAGGAAACGTTTGGGCCGGTGGCTGCTATATTGCCATTCGATTCCGAAGAAGACGTCCTTGCTCGCGCTAATGCGAGTGAAATGGGACTGGCTGGATATATTTACACCGACAGCCTGCGTCGAGCGCTGCGAGTTTCTGACCGGATTGAGTGCGGTATGGTCGGCATCAATACGGCTTCATTCACGGGGGCTCCTATTCCGTTTGGAGGTTGGAAGCAATCCGGACTTGGCCGCGAGGGCTCACGACGCGGTATCGAAGAATATATGGAACTGAAGTACCTCTGCTTCGGCGATCTAGCGGCTTAGGAGAATGCAGTATGATCGACATTAAGGCCATTGCTGAGCTGGACCGCTCGAGTGTTCTGCATCCTTTCACCCAGCTCAAGGAGTTCGCCAGTGGCAAGATCGGTGATCCGACCATTGTCACTGGGGGGAAGGGCATCCGAATCGAAGACGCGCAGGGACGTAGTTACATCGACGGCTTTGCTGGCCTGTACTGCGTCAATATTGGGTACGGCCGGACCGAAGTGGCTGAGGCAATCGCGCGGCAGGCCTACAAGCTTGCGTATTACCATACATATGCGGCGCACACGACTGACGAACTCGCGATCCTCTCCGATCGTCTTGTCAGGATGGCGCCGGGAAAGATGAGCAAAGCCTTCTACGGTATGTCCGGCTCTGATGCCAATGAAACACAAGCAAAGCTTGTGTGGTATTATAACAATCTAAGGGGCAAGCCGAATAAGAAGAAGATCATCTCGCGTCAAGGTGGCTATCACGGCTGCAGTGTCCTTTCCGGTTCCATGACGGGTATGAGCTTCTACCACGACCACTTGGATCTCCCGCTGCCGCACATTGCGCACGCTGGAGTTCCGCATTATTATTGGGGTGCAAATGCTGGGGAGACCGAACGCGAGTTTTCCGCGCGTCGCGCGGTTGAACTCGACCAACTCATCGAGCGGCTCGGCCCGGACAACGTCGGGGCCCTTATCGCTGAACCAGTGCTCGGCACGGGCGGTATCACGCCGCCTCCGGAAGGCTACTGGGACGCAATCCAGAAAGTGCTCAAGAAGCACGACATTCTGTTGATCGCCGATGAAGTCATTACTGGTTTCGGCCGCACTGGTTCGATGTTCGGTTCGCAGCACTACGGACTCGAGCCCGATCTGATCACGGTCGCCAAAGGCCTTACTTCTGGCTACTTCCCCCTTTCCGCTGCAATCGTTGGAGAAAATGTATACCGAGTTCTAGAAGACGGTGCTGAGAGGGTCGGCGCATTTTCGCACGGCTACACTTATTCGGGTCATCCGATCGGCGCCGCGACGGCAAATGCCGTTCTCGACATCGTTGAGAAAGAGGACCTTCCTGGTAACGCCCGCGAGGTCGGCGCGTATTTCCAAGCCCGGCTCAGGGACAAGTTCGCGCAGTTGCCAATCGTTGGCGAAGTGCGTGGCGTCGGCCTTATGGGCGCCATCGAGTTTGTCGCTGATCGCGACAGCAAGAGGCGGTTTGATCCATCCCTCAAAATTGGTGCTCGCCTTTCTAAGGCGGCCCGCGATCGTGGGCTGATCGCCCGCGCGATGCCACATGGTGACATCCTTGGCTTCGCCCCGCCGCTCGTGACCACCAAGGCTGAAATCGATCATATCGTTTCTATCACCGAAAGTGCCGTCCACTCCGTGATGGACGAACTCGTGCGTGCCGGCGAAAAGATCTAAAAAATCTTCGTGGTGAGGCACGTCGGCTATTCATGAAGCTCTCTGAGTGACGAGCAAGCGTCACCGGCTTTTATATTGAAAGCTGGCGCGGACCTTGAGAGCTGCGATCGCGGAGTTAAAACCGTACTTCTTTCAAGCGAAATAGTCAGCCGAACGTCGAGTATCGCGAAGACCGTGATCGTCTTCATCGGAGAGCGGGAGGCAACCAGCAACAGAATGCGTTGAACGCGCAGGGAGCAGCGGATCGAGCCACAGAGGTAGCAAGCAGCATCCATGAGCTGACAAGCGGGGCGAAAGAAACCGGAGCGGCCTCAGTTCAAGTGCTTATGTCGGCAAATTGCTGTTCAAGGAGAGCAGCCGATTGAATTCGGTTGCTTCCTGGGCAGCATTCAGCAGCTTGTCATGTACTGGTCTGCCATGCGCTATCGGCAATCTCGAGGAAGGGCGTTTTCGAAGGAGCACGTTGTGCCGAGCGCACTACGAGATTGGCCGGTCGTCTACCCAACCTCGAACATCGTCTTGCAGAAGCTATTTGAGCTGGAACGGTGGTTGGGGTCAGGGAGTAAGGACCCGCCTCCTCAATTTCGTGGAAGCTCACCCGCAGTCGGCGTGATCACGCGACGATCTTCAAAGCTTCACACAGCCACCGCCATTCTCGGTCTCCGGTTCACATCAATCGGGTCTTTTGCGGAACCACGGAAAGCGGGTCGCGTAAACACTATGCGCGTCCAGGTGGGGGCGCCGCGCGCTCTCACGTAGGCGTCCTGCATGACTCAACGGCACTATGCGCGAACGCTGGCGCAGTTTGCGAATTACGGACGGCCGTCGTGACGGCGTCGCTACTGCTACTCTCTTGCGCCACTGGCTCGCGGTGCAGCCGTCGGTAAGCGCGCCAAGGTAACGCCGTGTCAGCTCAGGTTCCTATCGAGCTCACGTCCGCGCCCGCTCCGGCATCCATCAGTGGCTTCGCCGCCGGACAGCGTCCAATGGCTGGAATCATCGACATCGAGCTGGCGCTACCTTGGCGTTTAGTGATGGAATCTGTCAAAAATGGGCTATGAGTACGCTCGAGTCATTTCATGAATCGGGTCGGCAAACTCAATATCAACGGGGCTAACGTAGCGGCGAGGCAATGCGCACGATGAGCACGTCGACGGTCCAGAAAGAGCCCAGAAGGACTAGCCGTCGATTTCAGACAGCTTTGCTAGCTCGTGTTGACACTTATCGCATCCATAGGATGATGCCAGCGAGAGTGACGACGGCTCGGTGATTTCGGGCGCGCGCGAAGGCGGACCAGCTTGCGGTCGAATTATCCATTGTGCGTCCAGAGCTCAAGGCGAGCGGTTGCGCGGCCGTTCGGGGCACCACCAAAGAAAACGAAGAACACCCTCAATCCGATCCCGTCATGGACAAGATGACAGAATTTGGGCGTTGGCGCGCGATAGCGGAATGCATGTTGGCCTTGTTTAGGAGCAATCTAGCGTTCGGCCGAGCAGGCGCCATAAAATCCCAACAATAGGCAGATGAGTGATAGTCGCCACCTTTTCCTGTATTACATTCCATGCCACATGTGATCGGGCATTTCGATGGAGGCAGATATTGGATCGTATGCTTGGTCTTGTCAGAGGGGCTTTGTCACAGCTAACGTGTTGCGACGCAATTGCGGAGGCAAGGGTTGCCGAGCGTTGCCAACCATCGCTGTAAAAGCCGCGCTTATGGAGCCGCGATCCGCATAGCTTTTCCCATTAGCGTTGTCGGGGATCAGGTGCTGATTCCTCTCGAACTCAGTCCAGGCAATGTACGTCAAAGCCTCCCAATCCTTCCAATTGCGCCGGAGCGTGTCGCATGATCCGCTTGGGGTCATCCTTGATCGTCACCCGTGTCCCTCGGCCGACCATAGGTGTAAGAGCAAGCGTACACAGGCGTCGTTAGGATGTGGTGCAGTGTGCGATAGACGGGCGTCTTCCATTCGACCGAGCGCTTACCGCGACCTTTCGCAATCGCCGGAACGAGATCGTTCTCCCGCCCTGAACCAAAGAAGCGCCTGCCGGATTGACGGGAAACTCGGCGAGTTTTGCGGACGACGAGGAAGATGCCGTTCTGGGCGAATCAATCGGGATGCTTCTCGATACGGTTGTCATTCGTCTTCACGTAGTCGACGGCGACGGTCAAATGGAGTTCGCCCTGTCGCGCCTGTTGGCTCATGGCCTCGACGGGCCGTTTGCCGGAAGATCGGCAACTCCAACTCACTCGTGGTGCCCTTCATACGAAGCAACAGCCGGTCATTTAGTGAGCGTGGATCATAGATTGCTTCCTCATCGACAATCAGTGTGCCGACCAGGCCGCAGAACTCCAGCAAATTGTGCCAATCTCTGCCGTTCCGGGCAAGGCTGATGCCACGGCGCCAACCCGTCTTCGCAAATCGCGGCCGGTAGCTTCTCGAGGCCTGGTCGAACCGTTCCGCCCGGATCGGCGCCGACGAGTTGAGCATCTTCCCAGCCAAGCTGCCGCGCGCGCTCGACCAAGCCATACTGACGTCGTTGCCTCTCGAGATTGTTGACGACCTGATACGCTGTCGATTGGCGGATATACACGAAAGCGGCGCAAGCCAGGTGCGCGGGCGCGATCTTATTCATTGAATGCTCGCCGTTTGAGGCTCCCACGATTCGGAGGAGCAGCCTATGCAGTCAATTTCGACGATTGGTCTGGATATCGCGAGGTCGGTCTTTGAAGTGCATGGCGTCGATGCAGCCGGTGGGTGATGCGCCGCCAGCTCAAGCGCCGTTTCGTGCTGTCCTTCTTTGAGAAGTTGTCGCCGTGCTTGGTGGGGATCGAGGCTTGCGCGTCATCCCATTATTGGTCCCGCGAACTGCAGGCGTTGGGGCATACGGTGCGGTTGATGCCTCCGGCCTATGTGAAGCCCTACGTCAAGCGGCAGAAGAACGACACCACCGATGCGGAGGCGATTTGCGAGGCGGTCACGAGACCCAACATGCGGTTCGTGCCGACCAAGACGGTCGAGTGTAGCGCGGCGATCTGGGAGAGAGGTGCGCGACAATCTGGATGAGAATCTGGTGTCGCGGCGGATGTGATGATCGCGGGTTTGATTGACGCGCGCAAGTGCTTTGTCAGGTTGATTGTCGCGGCGCGTCAATCAGGGG
>NZ_JBBIAR010000109.1:0-22775 GCF_054185165.1 Bradyrhizobium sp. UFLA05-109
TCATCGACATGGCCAACTTCTTCCTGATCGATCAGGCTGACATGTGGCGTCCTGCTCGAGCTTTCGAGAATGGTGTGTGGATATGTGCCGCCACGAAGGCGGGACAGGAGCGATCGATCTACTATCCGGGCGGAAGCATGATCGTCGACCCGAGCGGCAGTCTGCGTGCCAAGGTCGCCTGGGACACACAAGGCATGGCCATCGGCGACATCGACCCGACGCTCGCTGACAACAAAGCCATGACTCTCGGTGCGGACAAGTTCGCCGACCGCCGGCCTGACACCTATAAGGTTCTGATGGCTGCCTATTCGGACACGAACGTCGCCGAAATCAGCAATCGGCCAATCGTTCCGGGCGAAATGACATTCAACATGGCCGCGATCCAGAGCCATGTATCGGAATCTCAGCCGACGACCCTCAATCACGTAGTGGAGCAAGTCGGGCATGCGGCAAGGTTCGGTGTCCAACTCATGGTGCTGCCGGAATATTTCGCATCGCCAAACTGGAGGATCGACCCCGCCGAGGCGAAACGACTGGCCGCGGTGAATGGCAAGCTTCTGAAGACGTTTGGCGACCTCTGCAAGTCGGAAGAATGCGCAATCCTCGTGCCCAACGTCGAGGAGGCGGCTGGAAAGCTCTATTCGACGTCCTTCCTAATCGGACCGGACGGCAATGTGCTGATGTCCTACCGAAAGGTCCATCTCTTTGCGGACGAACGTGCATGGGCGACGGCTGGTTCGGACTACCCCGTCACCGAAACGCCGTTCGGGCGCATCGGCGTCATGATGGGATATGATGGGATGTTTCCCGAAGCGGCCCGTTGCCTCGGAACCAATGGCGCCGACGTGATCCTGTGGCCATCTCGATTGCAAGATCGCAAGGAGCGGACCTTGCTGGTCGTGCCACGCGCGGTGGATAACCGATGCGCTGTCATCCTCGCCAACCGTGTCGACGCGCCATTCGGCGGCGGCAGCATGGTGGCATTGCCCGCCCAGTTTCCAGTGTGGGACGTTGATGTCGCGATTCCGTACTATCCGGACATGCACAAGGTGGTCCTGGAGGTCATCGAGATCGCCAATGCGCGCCAGAAGCATATGATGGCGAATGTTCATATGTTCGCCAAGCGTCAACCCTGGACCTACGGCGCACTCGTCGAGGCACATGGCGTTAAGAACACCGCCGAAAAATAGGCGAGCGCAGCGCAGGATGGCGGCCGGTCACCCGGGCCGCGCCGCCACTGTCGCTCCAATGGCGGGCCACCCTCCGTCAACCATTTAATCGAAGCGGAGAGCGTTTCCTCTCAATTATCAGCTGGCTGGGCGCTTCGCCAAAGCGAGACTGATGTCTGGCACTAGCATGCGGCTCCCGACTTTTTCGAAGCCAAGCTCGCTCACCTTTCGTCGTATTGCGCGGCTTGTCTTAGCCCTGAACCGGAATAAGACAAGCTACTTCCCGATCCCGCGGCTGTTCGCTCGCGGCAAGGCCGGCGGCGACGCCTATGCGGTCGGCTACGGAGCAGTTCTGGCTCATCTTTTGCGTGCCCTCGAACCTGGTCACGAGGATGCGCACCCCGACGATCCCGCGCAACTCTGCGGCAATGAAAGCTGCAGGGGCGTCGCTGATCGCCCATGGGTTCACGCGCGATGTCTCATGAAGGTCAGTGAGCCGCGTCACCACGTTGAGGAGCCGTGCAGGCTCCTCGAAAAACTCAACCGAGCCGTAGGCGTGGACGGCGACGTAGTTCCATGTCGGCACCACCTTTTCGGTTTCTGACTTGGTAGCGTACCATGAGGGCGTCACATAGGCTTCCGGGCCCATGAAAATCGCTAGAGCCTCGCCGATTGGAGCCGAGCGCCACTGTGGATTTGCCTTTGCCAAATGCCCGTACAGCACCCCATACTCCCCTGTCGTCTCATCGAGGAAGAACGGCAGTTGTGTTGCGATTGGTCCTTCGGCCGTGGCCGTGACGAGGCTGGCCAACCGAGCGGAGCGGATGGTCGCCCGGATGCTTTCGATCTCATCATTCCTGAAGGCGGGGGGCACATACATGATGGTTCTCCATTCTCCGATCCGGAGATAGCCCCAATCTGGTTCGCTTGGAACTGCCAGCTATGATGGTCGAGCTGCGGCCCTCAGCTCAAAAGAGACCTTTGCGCCACGCTCAAGCCTTTCGGGGAGGTCCTCGTCGCGGGCGAAACGGTGATGAATACCTCGTCTGGCGCTTAAGGAATTCGGCCACAGAAATGTGCTGATCGGGTGAGATCGCCTGAACACCCTGGGACCGTTTGATGGACAAAGTAATGACGAGCTACCACTCCTGCCCACCAAACGGCACGAGGCGCACGCGCTATACACCTCCAAGCAGCTCATCTGCTCGGCAGGCAGCAACTCGAACCGGAAAACTAGCTCAGCTAACCAACTCGCCGTCCATCAATCCAGCTCGAGCGGCGGCTTGGAGCGACCTCGCAAATCCAAGGAACATCGATTCGGCCGCTTTCGTTTCGTCGAGTTCAACGATTTCGGAAGTCGAACTTGTGCGCTGGCGTACACTTCTGCGCCAATTAACCGCGCCGATGGCCACGCATCCGCTCGCAACTCTTACTGGGAAATAAAGGGTAGCTACTCTTGGTACCGGGTCCAGGGCATCGGGAAGCCGCTCTGGTACCCATCGTTCGAAGTAGTTGTGCAAGAAGGGCTCGGGAATTGGTCAGGGGGTAAACGACGAAGGTCGGCGCCGGCTCGCCGCGCTACTGCACGCGTCGGCGATCGATTGAACGGCTTGCCCCGCCCAGAGCATAACCGGAGATCACCATTTGCGTGTTGTGGACAGCAATCCCGCAAACACATAACGCCGACATGAGCGCGCGCGTTGAGAGCCTGGCCCAGCAGAAGGCCCGCTAACGGGCTCCTGCTGGTTGGCGCCGGGTAACGACCGGCGTCATTACTTTTTTTCTGGCTATGAAGTCTACGCTCAGCGACCACACGATTCGGAGGCTCTGATTACAGCCATCGGAACGCATCAAAAGATGCTCGGAGTACGCTACACCTCGTGGCGGCAGACGCCGCCTGTTTATTCCGCAAAGAATGAGGCAACCGCGAAAGCGGAAGGCGTCAAACGCGTCTGCATCCCCGACCGCTCGACCAAGAGCATCGAATGCAGGCGCGAGCAGAAAAATCGCTAATTCCGTACGGCCAAAAATGGCGTACTGGATGCGAGGGCCGCATCAGCGTGGCCAAGAGGCGACATGGGCTAACCGTTGCCGCTACAAAGGTGAAGCCGGAATGAAGCGTTGGGTCGGCCTCGGCGGCGTCGCCGACGCCATCGTCAACGTCGGCGTGCAATGGAAAAGCGGCCGCCGCGCCCTCACCATCCGGCTCTGCACACCCCGCCAGCCACCTCCGGCGACTTTGCATTGCCGGACGCCCTCTGACGACGGGAGCGAACTTCGGAAGCCGCGCTAATGCGGACAGCCAACGGCGAGACATGTGACTCACATGCTCGATATGCGCTACCAAGGGCACGGGAACGAACATCGACTGACCAAGATCAAACATCCCTGCACCAATGACCAGATCGAGCACATGAACCACAGGATCAACGAAGCGACTGTCCAAAGCTGCGAATTCTTTCAAGTATAACGGGGCGGACATCCCTGGCACGGAATTAGCTCTCTCATTGGGGAGGATGGCACGGCTGGTTACGCTATTGCTGCCAGCGGAAAGCACGAATGAGCAGTGGTATCCGGCATCGCCGACGGGAGACCCTGAGAATGCCAGCGCATATGTCCAAAAGGGGGCGAGGTGAATACCAACTCAACTGACTTGGCGGGACAACAACCGAGCACCACGAGTCCACAGGCCAGCTCAGAAGCGCTCTCGCCCTCTGTGTTGATGGCACCCGAGGTTGGATTGCCCCTGACAGAGACGGAAGGCGACGCGAGAGCGCCCACGATCCCGGCAGGGGAACGGTGCAGAGCCTCGTCATTCGTTAAAGCGCGCGCTCAGCTTGCCGCAACACTGACCGGCGCGAGCGTTGCGGCGCTTAGGAACGAGATCGAGCTGGCCGAGCAGCGATCAGCTCAATGGTCGACAGCAACACGGGCTTCGGCTAGCAGCGTCGATGGCGATGGCATTTTCGACGACGTGGTAGCATCGTCGTATGTAAAGCTGCAGCGTTTTCAGAACGATGCCAGCCAATGCAAGCCACGCATGGAAGACAAGACGAACGCAATATCGCACGTGCGTACCCTGGCGCGCGAACATTCTCCCGTTAGCCACTTTCTAGAACAATATCCTCTGGATCTGGCGCGCAGGGCCGGATGGCACATGCGCGGTCTGACGAACTCACCTTTCGTCTCGTTGGTCAAGAACGCCTCAAAACTGGTCGTTTCGCGAGACCATTGGGCGCGGGCAATCGCCAATAACGCGACGACGTTGTATACCTACACAGTACCGAGGGCGACCATCTGGACACCCGAAGGGATCATCAACAGCATTTCGCTCCAAATGGACCTCCAAGATAGTGACGAGATAATAGATGCGGACTTAACCCTCATGGTCGCACTCAGCAAAACACCAATGCAAGAGACCGAGGTATTATTTCTGGGCGGGAATCTGGAAGAGTATCGGACCGCCAGCGAACCGAATCCGTACACCACCGGTCCAAGCGGCAATCAAGGGGCTCGACGATCGGCCGCGGACGATTCGAACTGGGCGCGTTGCGTGCATGGCGCGTCGGCTAGCCGCCGGTAACGCGAAACCACCGCAATTTGCCTAGTTACCAGGCGGAACGGGAAAGAGAACGCGATGCAATCAGCGAAAACGAGGGCTACCGTGTTCAGCAGGAACATTTGGCTTTCGTGCCGGTGTGCTGACCACGGCTGCCACCTGTGCATCTCTCCATCAACTGCCAAGGCTGGTAGTGGACTTCAGTCGCAATGCGTTGCTAGAGAAGTAGGCACCTAGTTCGATTGGATTATTCGGGCGGCCAGCGCTTCATTCTGCTGGCGATTGAAAGTTCCATTTCGTTTTGGGTCGCGCGCATAGAAGCGTCGTCTCGCCCCCTCTCGGTCCCACTTCCTAGCGCAGAGCAACTTTTGGACCAACTCTGGTATCGCTCGCCGGCCCACGTCCAAAACGCCGCGTCTCCAATAGCCCACTGACGGTGCGGGCAGTCACTGCACATCAGGCGTGTGGTTACATCAGACCGAACATGCCTGAGTCTGCAATCGGACAACCTGCTAGCTGAAACGACATTCGGGAGTGAATACATCGAGCGATTCCGCTGGTTGGCTTGGCCCAGTTTCTGCATCGAGATACGGCGGAAGCTAGATTTTTGGACGTTAGACATGGAGGCGCTATGCGCATTTGCGGCCTCAAATTGAGCCATAACGGAGCGATTGCTCTTATCGAGAACGGACGGCTTGTCTTTTGCGTGGAGCAAGAGAAGCGGAAAAGCAATCTGCGGTATCAAGCTATCGAAAATCTTAATGCTGTTATCTCCACCTTGGTGGAGCACGGGCTGAATTCGCGCGATGTTGATCAGTTCGTGATCGACGGCGGCGCGGACGGCCAGTCCCAGGTGCTCAGTGGTACTGAGTCGGTCATTCTCAAATGGGGACCGTATGTGGAACCTCATGCAGAAGGGCTTCTCACTTCGTACGACGGCTCTGGTCTGACTCTCGAACGCAAAGCATTTCCCTATAGAAGCTATCACATGTCTCCGGCCATGTGGCCTCCGCATCACGCCAAATGTGCAAGTATGTCAGAGACACCTGGGGGCCAGCACCGCGGTTGCGACGGCGCTCAGCCCAGCGATCGTCTACGAGCGTCCGGCCGAGCTCGCGAAGAAGGTGCTCATCTCGGGCTGAACAATCCGGGAGGTACTCGGCGACCAGTCGGATCTTTCCCCGGATTGATCGCCCAAAACGACTGATCCGCATCGTCTTACAAGGCCGACGCGAACGCGAGCGGCATCATAGATCGCGATCACTGACGCAAAGGGAATTACGGGGTGATGAATGCTGATCGTCGTCCTGCAGAATTTGTTACTCGAAGGAGCATGTATGAAATCCAGAGCAGCCGTCGCCTGGGAAGCCAAGAAGCCGCTGTCGATAGAATCGATCGAAATCGGCGGTCCGCGACAGGGAGAGGCGCTTGTCGAGATCAAGGCGACGGGCGTTTGTCACACCGACGCCTACACGCTGTCGGGTCTGGACTCGGAAGGTAAATTTCCGGTGATCCTCGGCCACGAGGGCGCGGGAATCGTGCGCGAGGTTGGCGAAGGTGTAACCTCACTGAGGCCAGGCGATCACGTCATTCCGCTCTACACGCCGGAATGCCGGCAGTGCAAGACCTGCCTGGCGCAGCGCTCTAACCTGTGCACTTCGATACGCGCTACCCAGGGCCAAGGTCTAATGCCTGACAAGACGACCCGCTTCTCCTGCGACGGACGTGAAATCTTCCACTACATGGGCAGCTCGACCTTCTCAAATTTCACGGTGTTGCCGGAAATCGCTCTGGCGAAGGTCCGCGAAGACGCTCCCTTCGACAAGATCTGCTACATCGGATGCGGCGTTACGACCGGAATCGGTGCGGTGATCTTCACCGCGAAGGTGCGTCCGGGATCGAACGTAGTGGTCTTTGGCCTCGGCGGCATCGGTTTAAACGTCATTCAAGGCGCGCGAATGGTGGGCGCCGACAGGATCGTTGGCGTCGATATCAACCAAGCGAAGGTCGAAATGGCCAAGAAGTTCGGTATGACGGATTTCATCAGTCCGTCCGAAGTCGGTAATGACAAGGTCGTGCAGGCGATCCTGGACTTGACGGAGGGGGGCGCCGACTATTCCTTCGATGCCACGGGCAACGTGAACGTCATGCGACAAGCGCTCGAATGTTGTCATCGTGGTGGGGTGAATCGATCATCATCGGTGTCGCGGAGGCCGGCATGGAGATATCGACCAGGCCGTTCCAGCTCGTCACCGGTCGTGTATGGAAGGGCACCGCCTTCGGCGGAGCGCGCGGTCGCACGGACGTGCCGCGGATCGTGGACTGGTACATGGAAGGCAAGATCAAGATCGACGATCTGATCACCCATACGATGCCTCTCGACAAGATAAACACAGCCTTCGATCTCATGCATGGGGGCAAATCCATTCGATCTGTCATTGTCTATTGATCGCGACCATTGCGCTTTACGAGGAGGGAAGTATGACGAAAGACTGTTGCATCGGACGATTCAAGACGCTGGCTCTCGCGGAGGAAGTGCCTCATTCGCGGGAGGTATACTCGCCTACCATTGTGACCTTGCCCCCTCGAGCGGATTGAGCAGGCGGACGATCTCACACGCGCAACGAGGCCGATCAGCCATGCGGCGCTACGCAGTCCGACCCTTGCCACGATCTCGACGGTGAAGGCACCTTGCCTGCCCAGAAACGGCGGAGCGGCGAACAAGGTGAGTTCGTACGCGGCGTAGGCGCAGACGAATGCAAGCGCCAATGCCAGAGCCGTGCGGTTTTGCGGGAGCGCACCGAGAGCGACCGACGATGCGGTGGTCGACGCAAGTGCCGCCGTGGCAAGGCCCCAAGCGATCGTGTTTCCGTCGACCGGATAGTGCAACACGCCGAATCCGATCGTCTGATTGACCAGCAATGAACCCGTGACGACGAGCAGAGCCGGACGCCCCGTCAAACGAGTTCGTGGGGACGGTTTGCGGTTCGTTGCCCAGTGTGATTGAAATACATCACTCCGTGTTGCACGAACCTCTCGCAATCCAAGAGTTGGTTCAGCGACAGTCGGCAATATCCCCTTCAATGCCGGTGCTGCCGATCCTGCTTTCGCCATTGCATGATTTGATCAGGACGCGACGACAATTCGCGGATCGCCTCAGGCGGGTAAAGAAACAATCCAACCTGCTTCCTGCCTTGGCCGAAATAAGCCCGGCCGCTGGTTGGTATGCGACCGTCCTTTGACCAGCGACGAAGCTCGGCGCTGGAGACCGCGAGAATCTCTTCGACCATCTTGGCGGCGAGCGGCTCGTTCTTCAGCCGCTCCAGTTTTTGCTCTACGACAATGCATAAATTCAGGATTGCACACTCGGTCGCCTCCTGACATTCGATGACGATGCCCGATTTGACTTGCGTCACGAGGCATTTGAATTCGTCGCGAAACGTCGTTTTGACCAGCCTAATTGCCTGATTTGCCTTGTGCGTGCTGCCCGCAGTCAAATGCTCAGAAGGGAAGAAGCCGACGAGATGCGCGCCAACATCGGACGCGTCGAGATAGCGGATATGGGCGGAATCATCGCGCATGCGTCATTGGGATTTGGACGCTGCATATGGCGAAAAGAACGACTGTCTCTCGTCTATCATTAGGGAACGCCCGACCGGAGGAAAAGCGCGTTGCGGACAATCGATACGTTCGCACACCTTGCATCCCATGCCAATGGGGACTGCTGACGCAGGGTCGTGAACGTCCACTCCTCGTGAATAGACAAGCTCTCCCGCGTGCCTGACGTCGCACCCCAGGGCCACGGCGAAGGTCTTGCTCAGAGATTCATAACCACCGCTCCTGTGAGAGACCGTCCGCGCAATCCAAAGATAGGCTCGCTCGTCGGGCATCCGGGCGAACTGGGTCACGATGCGACCGGGCGATGCAAACGCCTCGTAGACGTTCCACAGCGGACAAGTGCCGCCAATCCGTGAGAAGTGAAAATCCGTCGCCGACTGGCGTTTCGAAATGTTTCCCGCGCGGTCCACGCGAATGAAGAAGAACGGCACGCCACGCGCCGATGGCCGCTGCAACGTACTCAAGCGATGGCAGATCGTCTCGAAGCCGACCCCGAAAGCTTCGCCGAGCATGTCGATGTCGTAACGCTGCGTCTTCGCCTCGGCCAGGAATCGCCCGTAGGGCATAATCAGAGCGCCAGCGAAATAATTAGCCAGCCCGATACGCGCGAGCCCGCGCGTCTCCAGATTGGCAAAGCCCGCACCATCGACGAGCGCGCCCAGTTCCCGGTCGAGACCGAGCATCGCAATCTGGGTCGCGAGCTGAAAGGCGCGCTGCCCCGGTTCAAGCCTGCGCGAAAGATGCAGCGTTCTGTTCTGCGGGTCGTAACGGCGATGGACATCGTCAGCCGCGTCACCGATCAGGACTTTGACGTCGAACTTGGCGCGGAGGTGGTCAGCGAGAATAACCGGAGTGACCGCGTCCGATGGCGCAAGTTCCTGTGCCAGACGCTCGGCAGCGTCATCAAGCTCAGCGATGTAGTTGTGGCGCGCATAGAAAAAATCGCGCACCTCTTCGTAGGCCGTCGACGGCAGGATCGCCGTCTTCGCCTGTCGATCCTCTCCCAGCCGCGCCGCGAGTGCCGCACTTTGCTCGATCGCCTGCCGATAGCGGCGATTGATGCTGACGAGCGCCCGCCCCAGCGCCGGCATGTTGGTCGCGAGTTCGCGCAATTCGGCGGACGATATCGTCTCCCCGATCTCGGGATCCGACAGCGCTTCGCGCAAATCGGCGACGAGCCGCGCCTCATCATCCTCCGAGAACAACTGAACGTCGACGCCAAAGGCGGCGTTGAGCTTGAGCAGCACGGCGATGGTGAGCGGTCGCTGGTTGTTTTCGAGCTGATTGAGATAACTCAGCGAAATTCCGATGGCGGAAGCGAGCGCCTGCTGCGTCAATCTGCGCTCCTCGCGTAGGCGCTTCAGGCGCACGCCCATGAATGCCTTCTTCATCCAGCGCCCCCTACATACTTCGCAAACTTTGCAAATTCGCGACCGTCGCTTCGCAAAGCTTAACCTTTTCAGTACTATACGCAAGTTCTTAAATTGCAGATATTGCGAATAACAGGTCTGTCTTGCAAGGGTCATCGGATATCGCACCATGCAGGCTGCCATCAAGACCTCGGCCCAACCGAACGAGCCGACCCGTTTCGTCGAGGTCGTTTTCCCCGAACAGGCCAACCATTACGGCACGCTGTTCGGCGGCAATGCCCTGAGCCTCATGGGCAAGGCCGCCTTTGTCGCGGCCACCCGCCGAGCTCGATGTGCGGTGGTGATGGCGACCTCTGATAAGGTGCAATTCCACGAACCCGTCCGCGTCGGCGAACTCGTCGAACTCACCGCACAGGTCGAACGGGTCGGCCGCTCTTCGATGACCGTCGGGATCGAGGTCGTGGCCGAAACGCTCGCGACCGGCTATCGCCGCATCGCCATGCAGGGGTCATTCGAAATGGTCGCGGTCGACGCGGCCGGACAACCGACGCCGGTCGATCCGGCTTCTTCAAATCACGCCTAGAGGATTCCCGATCGTGAAATCGCATAACGTCCGCACCTACAAATCCTCCGAGCATCTTGCGCGGGCGAACCAGCTGGCCTGGAAGATCGCCGAGGTCGCGTCCGACCCGGTCGCGGTCGAACCCACCGTGATCGACATGATCGGCAACCGCATCATCGACAACGCCGCTGTTGCCGCGGCATCCGTCGCGCGCCGTCCCGTTGCCAGCGCGCGGGCACAGGCCGTCACGCATCCCTTCAAGCCCGGCGCGACCGTGTTCGGGCTGCCGCAAGCGCAACGCATCTCGCCGGAATGGGCCGCCTGGGCCAACGGCGTTGCGGTGCGCGAACTCGACTTCCACGACACCTTCCTCGCCGCCGATTATTCGCACCCCGGCGACAACATTCCGCCAATCCTGGCAGTGGCCCAGCACTGCGGCCTCAACGGCGCCGCGCTGATCCGGGGCCTTGCGACCGGCTATGAAATCCAGGTCAATCTGGTGAAGGGCATCTGCCTGCACGAGCACAAGATCGACCACATCGCCCATCTCGGCCCGTCGGCCGCCGCCGGCATCGGCACCGCGCTGGGCCTGCCAATCGAGACGACCTACCAGGCAGTGCAGCAGGCGCTGCATGTCACCACCACCACGCGCCAGTCGCGCAAGGGCGAAATCTCGAGCTGGAAGGCGTACGCGCCGGCCTTTGCCGGCAAGATGGCGATCGAGGCGGTCGACCGCGTCATGCGCGGCGAAGGCGCCCCTTCGCCCGCGTGGGAAGGCGAAGACGGTTTCATCGCCTGGCTGCTGTCGGGACCGAAGGCGCAATACGCCGTTCCCCTACCCGAGAAAGGCGAACCGAAGCGCGCCTTCCTCGACACCTACACCAAGGAGCATTCGGCAGAGTATCAGAGCCAGGCCCTGATCGATCTGGCGCGCCGCATGGGACCGAAGATCGGCGATCTCACCAAGATCGAGAGCATCATGATCCACGCCAGCCATCACACCCATTACGTTATCGGCACCGGCGCCAACGATCCGCAAAAGATGGATCCGAAGGCCAGCCGCGAGACGCTCGACCATTCTATCATGTACATCTTTGCCGTCGCCTTGGAAGATGGCGGCTGGCATCACCAGAAGTCCTACGCGCCGGAACGTGCCGCTCGTCCGGAGACCGTCGCGCTGTGGCACAAGATCTCGACGGTCGAGGATCCCGTCTGGACCCAGCGTTATCACAGCCACGATCCGAAGCAGAAGGCGTTCGGCGGCCGCGTGACTGTCACGCTCAAGGGTGGCTCAGTTATCAGCGACGAGCTGGCGGTGGCGGATGCCCATCCGCTTGGCGCACGCCCGTTCGCCCGGCCGCAATATGTCGCCAAGTTCCGCAGTCTCGCCGACGGCGTCATCGCGCCGGCCGAGCGGGATCGCTTCCTCGGACTGGTCGAGCGCTTGCCCGAACTGACAGCCGGGGACATCGCCGGGCTCACCTTCACCGTTGATTCATCGCAGCTCGGCGCTAAGGGATCGACCGGCATCTTCGATTGGTCCGGCCGCTAAAGCCGCAACGCAAGCTCTCTCGGAAATCAAGGGATTAGCATCATGACGAACGAAGTGTCTTCAAAGCCGGCGCCCAAGAAGTCGGTTGCGCTGTCCGGCATCGTTGCCGGCAACACCGCGCTCTGCACCGTCGGCCGCACCGGCAACGATCTGCACTATCGCGGTTATGACATCCTCGATGTCGCAGAGACCTGCGAATTCGAGGAGATCGCCCATCTGCTCGTGCACGGCAGCCTGCCGACGCCGGCCGAGCTTGCCGCCTACAAGGCCAAGCTGAAGGGCCTGCGCGGCCTGCCGAATGCCGTGAAAGCTGCCCTGGAAGCCCTCCCCGCCGCGGCGCATCCGATGGACGTCATGCGCAGCGGCGTCTCCACGCTCGGCTGCGTGCTGCCGGAAGCCTCCGATCACAATCATCCAGGCGCCCGCGACATCGCGGATCGCCTGATGGCCTCGCTCGGCTCGATGCTGCTCTACTGGCACCACTTCGCCCAGAATGGCCGGCGCGTCGACGTCGAGACCGACGACGACACGATCGGCGGACATTTCCTGCATCTTCTGCACGGCCGTAAGCCGTCGGACTCGCATGTCGGTGCCATGCATACCTCGCTCAACCTCTACGCCGAGCACGAGTTCAATGCCTCGACCTTCACCGCCCGCTCGATCGCCGGCACCGGAGCCGACATGTATTCGGCCATCACCGGCGCGATCGGCGCGCTGCGCGGGCCGAAGCATGGCGGCGCCAACGAGGTCGCATTCAAGGTGCAAAAGCGCTACGGTGAGGTGGACGAGGCCGATGCCGACATCCGCCGCCGGATCGCCGCCAAGGAGGTCGTGATCGGGTTCGGCCACCCCGTCTATACGATCGCCGATCCCCGCAACAAGGTGATCAAGGAGGTCGCACGCCGCTTGTCGCGCGAGGCAGGCTCGATGAAGCTGTTCGAGATCGCCGACCGGATCGAAGCCGTGATGGCCGAGACCAAGAAGATGTTCGCAAATCTCGACTGGTTCAGTGCAGTGTCCTATCACATGATGGGGGTGCCGACCGCGATGTTCACACCGCTGTTCGTGATCGCCCGCACGTCGGGGTGGGCTGCCCACATCATCGAGCAGCGCATCGACAACAAGATCATCCGGCCGTCGGCAAATTATGTTGGCCCGGAGAACCTGATCTTCGTGCCGCTCGCACAACGCAGCGGATTGCGCTCTTCGATCCGCGCGGCCTGAGGAACTGCCAGATGCCCTATCTCGGTGCCGCCGATCTGCCGCAAGTGCCCGCTGGCCTCCGCTTCCGCGCGTTGCTGAAGCGGCCGGGCATCCTGAGACTTCCCGGCGCACACAACGGCATGGCGGCGCTCCAGGCCAAGTCAGCCGGCTTCGAGGGGCTGTATCTCTCGGGCGCTGCGATGACAGCATCGATGGGCCTGCCTGATCTCGGTATCATCACCGTGGATGAAGTCGCCTTCTTCATCCGCCAAATCGTCCGCGCATCGGGCCTGCCCCTTCTCGTCGACGCCGATACCGGCTATGGCGAGGCGCTCAACGTCATGCATGCCACGCGCGTGTTCGAAGATGCGGGCGCGGCCGCGCTTCATCTCGAAGACCAGATCCTGCCGAAGAAATGCGGCCATCTGAACGACAAGAAGATTGCAGATGCACATGACATGGCAGCCAAGGTGGCGGCCGCGTCAAAAGCTCGTCGCAATCTCGTGATCATCGCCAGAACCGACGCTGCCGCAAGCGAAGGCCTCGATGGCGCCGTTGCCCGTGCCAAACTCTATATGGAGGCGGGTGCCGACGCGATCTTCCCCGAAGCGCTCAACACCGCCGAGATGTTCCGTGCCTTTGCCGAGCGCATGCCGGGCGTGCCCTTGCTAGCCAATATGACCGAATTCGGAAAGACCCCGTTCTTCACAGCCGCCGAATTCGAAGCGATGGGCTACGCGATGGTAATTTGGCCCGTGTCTTCGTTGCGCGTGGCGAACAAGGCGCAGGCAGAACTTTATGCTGCAATTTCGCGTGATGGCGGCACGCATAAGGTCGTTGATCGCATGCAGACGCGCGCGGAACTCTACGCGACAATCGGATTACACGACTACGAAGCTTTGGATTCCTCCATCGTTCAAACGGTCATTCCGTCCGGTATGCCACAGCGCAAGTGAACGGCGGGAGGTTGACGGCACCCCACCGTTGCAGCTAATCGGAGACGTCTAGGTTCTCCGGGTCCCGCTTGATCCGGAGCTAAGAGGGAAGCCGGTGCGCTCCCGAGCAAGAGCCTCCTTCGATTTCAATAAGTTACAGTGAGGTCGTAACGGACGCTCCCGTTAGATGACTTGGATTTGGGAGCGTCGGTACGACATGTTCAAGTCCCGCGTTCGGTCAGTCACTGCACTCCAGTCCTCAGCTAACCGACGGCGAAAGCCATCTGGAAATGCCCAGAGCGGCAATGGCCCGATCGAGGTTTCGGCGGCGATAGCGTAGAAATACTGGGGATGGATGGTCGTTGCAGCCTGCAAGAACGCGCCATCCAGTGCATCACAGTCGAGGCCGCCCACATATATCAAGCCGCGGCCTTCGCAGGCTCAGCCCCCAATCGCCGCGATAAAAACTTTCGGATCTTCTCAGCCATCATCTTGCTCGCAGTCGACGGGAATATTTTGTCGCGGCCCGCAGCAACTTGATCCCATGCGTCCGCGAACTTGAACTTGTCCATCGCTCGGAGCAATTGTTCTCCGGCCTCTCGCCAGGCGGTCGCCTCGTGGAGTACTTCACATAACGCTTCGATGATTGTCGATCGGACGAAACCCGCATTACCATCCGCGGTTTGCGTGATGCATTGAAGCGCCGTGATGAGCGTGTTCCGACCATATTTGGCTAGACATCTGTTGAGCGCCGTTACCGCGTAAGTCTGCCCCTTCTTAACTTCAGATCGGATCAGATTCTTCCTCAGTATTTCGACCTCTGCAGCCGAGCAAACCTCGGCAAGCTCCAATGCAGTTGGATCTTTGGCTGCCAGCTTGGCGTGATAAAGCTGCTGAGCGGTTGTCTTTGTGATGTTGCCGTTTACTGCCGCATAGGCGGCTGCTTGCTTTGCCCTATCCGCCTGCACGACCTGACACGGCACTTTTTCCTGACCGCGTAGCATGGCTGCCGTCGTCCGATGCTGCCCATCAACGATGGCGAACTGGCCTCCTTCGACGGGAGCAACGATCACCGGCGCAAACTTCGACCAGTCGAAATTTTCAGCGATCTGATTGACATTTACGGCGCCGCGACGGCCGATTTCACGTTGATATGTGACATCGACCACCAACTTGCTGGTGTCGATCCACTCGAGAAACGGAGCTGGTCCTGGCGAGAATTCGGAACTGGGAGAGCTGAAACGTTGGGTAGTCAATGGTCTGAACATGGCGAGCTCCAATTTCGAGATGCAGCAAGCCCCTCGCCATTGAGACCCTTGTTCAAAAGATTCGGAAGCGGTCTCCTACAATCATCACCGAAATGATCAGAGCATTCGTTTAGGTCACGCCACAAATTTGCAGAATTTATCAACATTCCGACTCGGTGGGTTTCCCGCGCCGCCACTGCTCATGAAGCAGGTATTGGAATTTCCAGCATGTTGGCGATCGGCGTGTAGATGTCGATGTTTGCTCCCGGAGCTCTCACGGAGACGACCAGCGCATAACGCGCCGAGCGATCCCAACGCTGAAGCGCAGGCTTTTCCTTCCACCAGCCACTGACGGGAAACACCCCGATCGCATCGCGCTCAGCGAGTTCTGCCGCACTTCCGCGCCAAATATCCGAGTGGATCGATCCCTTATCGCGAATCGTACCGAGCACCCAATTGTCGCCACCTGCCGCGGCTCCAGCCTGCCCCTCCTCTTCCGCCTCGGCAGCCTTGTTGATACGTTGACGAAATTGCTGAAGGCTCTCCAGTGACCGCTTTACCGCGAACCGGAGCGAATGAGACGAATAGCGGTGCCGTCTTGTCCATCCCCGCTCGCCGGGGTTAGGCTCAACGAAATAGGACAAGGTGATCCGCAGCTCGACGTCTTGCTCCCCCAATGCTAGCAGCTCGTCTCGAGGCCACGGCAAGCGGTGGAGGGCCATGCTGCGAGTCTTGATGGTCGAACCATCCTTTCGGAACGGGAGAAGCGCATCTTCGACCATCAAGGTCGCATCGTCTGTCGCGCTCATCACTGCGCGACCGATATCAGGTACGCCCCATCCATATCGGCGAAGCATGGCCGCCTTCTGTGCTTGAGCAGCCCCCTCAATCCGCGCACGCATCGCGGTCGTCCACTCAGCCGAGTGCACCGCGAGAGCTCGCATTGTTTCAGGCCAGAGCTGGGGTCGAGCAACCAAGATACCGGCGCAAAGATGCGCGCCTAATGCCGCGGCCGCGCTGGTATCTCCGAATGTCTCGAAGAGACGCATTTGCGGGCGATAGTGTGTTGTTATGAGTTGAAGATCGTCGATCGCTGAAGCTGGATTGACACCGTCGTGGGCAAAGTTGCCACCTTCGAACACGACGTCTGGTCGGATTGGCCACTGACGATCCCAAACGCCAGACGTTCGGCTCGCCGGGGATAATTCGCCAGCAGGCGCCACTGGCTGCCAGCCGTTGAAGTCGGGATGAAAGATACCGATCTTATCGGTGTAAGCACCGACAACTAGTGGATTCCATGCCTGAGCAGGGCTCGCGACCTCTTCAAGGTCGTTACGGTCTGGATAGTCCGGAGCTGCAATGTCACCTCGCAGATTCCCCGCAGCGAGCACCATGAGGCGCCGACGGTCACCACCTCCATAGCAAAGCTGGTCGACAGCTGCCGACCACGAAGAAGGACGACCGCGCCCAAGACCGACTTCGCTTGTCACCGCCATGCAGAACACGCGCCGGCGACGCGGAGCCTGTGCCTCAGCCTTGCCGATGCCAACCTCGGTTACTGCTCCATAAAGCTCGGGATCGTTCTGGCCAGCCGGCGGCAGGATTTTGACCGTCTCCAACCGATGGCGCAAGTCAACCTGATCACCATGACTAAGTGCGGCTTCAAGATCGCCATAGAGGGCGACACCTGACATCGACGTGCCGTGGCCGTTCCAGAACGAGCTGTCACCTACGCCCCAATCGTTGTCATAGGCGTGCTGGTCTACTGCATCCAAGCCTGGCTCGATCAAGGGATGCGCTCGGGTCGCCCCACTGTCGAGAAGACAGATTGCCGGGGCCACCGCATCAGGGGCGTCAACCCGGTCAACAAGATTACCCGCCCAGTCTGCCTGGTCGACTGGCCGCATCTCGAGGAAAAGCGTCGGCGTGTCCTTTGCAATACGCAGTTCAGCTACAGCGTCGCTATTGTCGACGAGCCTCGCCATCGCCTCTTCGTTGGCGAGCGCCAGGACCACGTCGCGCTCGGGGAAGCTGATGGCATGTTCCTTCAGGGTTACATCGAGGCGTTGTGCGACATGCCGAAGGGTCTCGAGGCGACCGTCGCGAACCCATACCTCCCACCACGCCTGACGACCAGCCGTCGGAAAAAGCGCGATGTCGTCCGTGAAGAGCGAACGAACAGCTCCAAGGCGAACGTCCTCGATTCGAGCGACCAAGCGCTCGTTCCTGGGCTTTCCCGACTTCGTGTTCTCGTCGCGATAGGTCTCAACCTTTTTGGCAAAGAAATCGGCCGAGCGCTCAGGTACGAACACAGTGGCCGAAACCATTTCCTGATTGTCGGCGGCAGGCTTAACGGCAACGAGCTCAATTTTGGCGGGCTTATTCTCAAGACCCTCCACAGCGTCCCGCTCCGCCGCCGGGATTTCGAATTCGAGATAGAACCCCTTCTCGCCTTCAGCGACCGTCTGGTCGCGGGCTCCAAGCTTCTGCCGAGCCTGCTGCACGGCGGCACCGATCGCGTGGCCGAGTTTCTGTGCGTGCTGCGCTCTTACCCTGGCAGGTGGCAGCCCCGTGATGACAATGCGAGGCGACGTGTACGGCTCTGCTTCACCGCCACCCTCAAGATGAAAATGTGGCCGATTGCGCGGCGGTCGTGCCATCTATCGTCTGCACCTCAACTCGCGGCAGCTCTGCGTTCCGCCAATGTCGAGAGCAGCGTTGGCGTCCTGATCTCGCTTCTGTCCTCGAGTACGGCGATCTTCGCCGCCTCGTCGGCAGCCCGTGATACTTCCGCCTGGCTCAAACCCACAGTGGCCTCTAAAATCGATGACCAATTGATGTCCGAGAGGTCAAATCCCATCAGATGCGATTCCAATATGCCGCGAGCGATCTCCGGGTTCGGCAATCCATAAACGATGACGTCGTCGAAACGCCGGAAAACGGCTTTGTCCAGCAACTCCGGGTGGTTGGTCGCAGCAACGATAAGGCTCGGGCCATCATCGTTCTCCAAAAACTGGAGAAATGAATTGAGCACGCGCCGGATCTCACCAACATCATTTGCGTGGGATCGTTGTGAGCCGATCGCATCGAATTCGTCGAAGAAGTATACTCCACGCTGAACTGCAACAGCATCAAACACCAGGCGAAGGCGCGTCGCCGTTTCGCCCATGAGCTTGCCGATCAAGCCCTCATAGAGAACTGTGAATAGCGGTAGCTTCAACTCGCCGGCAAGAGCGGAGGCCGTCATTGTCTTGCCCGAACCCGGAGGCCCAATTAACAGCAACTTCCGTCGAGGCGTCAGGCCGCGGGCGCGGAGGCGCTGCTGTTGGCGCTGTTCGGTCAAAACGCGCGTCAAGCGCTCTTTCAGTTCCGGCCCCAACACCATGCTGTTGAGGCGAATATCTGAATATCGAGCCGAAAGCAGGCTGCTCAGTTCGCCTTTTGGCTGCGCCAGAGGAACGGGACCGGCGCCGCGCCGGCCGACATGCGCGGTCTTGCCCTTTGCGGCGTCGATCAGTTCGCGCAGTTCCTGGGCGAGTTTGCCGTGTCCTTGCCTCGCCTCGTGCGCAGCAAGCTGCGTCGCCACGGAGAAGAAGCGGTCCTCATCCCCGTCGATATGGCTGCGCAGTAACGCGACGATGTGGCGAGCGGTCGTCATGCTTCCCTAGCCTGAAGTTCCCCCGGGACCGACACTAACGATCCAGCGTTGGGCTGTATCGGACAAATGGGCTCACATCTATTCGACCAAGCCCTGATTTCACAGGATTCGGTGACCTCGGCACGCTTTGAGCCTGATCACCAGTCTACCGATGAGTGGTTAAGCGTTTCCGGTCCCATCCCTTGAGGGAACGTGGCTGACCTGCCGTGGGCAGAAACATCCACTTCCCGTGATGACAGAACAAAACAAGAACATTATATCCATTGGTCGTTTTTGGTCAAGAACAGCAGCCGCGATTGCGGTGGCCAAATGCCACTGCGGGGTGCGGCTTAAATGACTTTTGGGAGATCGGCGCAAACAACCATGGGTAGCCGTCGCCTGCAGAACGTCCGCGCCAAACCAAGGCATCACCGATATCGGCCCTCCTGTGTTTAGCGGTCGTCTACGGCTGATTTGCTTTGACGGGCGCCGCTCATCGGGCCACCATTGCGAGGTATTTCAAATGGTTATGGGGCATGCATGAGCGGTCAATTCGAGATCGCCACGCATCAGGACCTTTTCCGCCACGTCACCGCCGATAATGCGGCGCTGTACCGGTGCGTCCTGGATGTGTGTGCGGCAGCTGAACGTCAACTGCTGCTTTACGTCCGGCCTTCCGAGATTCTCGCCCAAGCAAAGTGGCTGGGCGAGCCGCCGACCGCCTCCGAACTGGATGCCATCCTCGACAAGCTGACCGAGTGGGGCAATCTCGATTGCCAGGCCGACAACTCGCGCGTTACCTCGTTGAGCGGGTTCTATCGCCGTCGCATGCTCTACCGGCTTTCGAAGGGCGGCGTCTCCGTCGAGATGGCGCTCAGCGCCTTCTCCAAGGAGATGCAGCGCCGCGGCGAACTGCAGACGGTCGCGCTTGAAGACATCGGCAAGAGCCTCCTCACGCTGATCCACCTCGGCCGAAGCAACGATCCCGACGTCGCCAAGCTCTACGAGACCCTCAACGGTCTGATGACGGTGTTCAACAACATGGCCGAGACCGCGCGAGCCTTCATGGCCGGCGTCCTCCGCGGTGTCGATTTGCAGGACGGCGACGTGGACGCCGTGTTGAACTACAAGCAGCGTCTCATCGAGTACATCCGCCAATTCGTCGGCGACTTGGTTAGCCGAAGCGGTGCGATCTCGGAAGACATCAATGCCCTTCAGTTGCGCATCGACGCGATGCTCCAGTCTGTCGCCCGCCGTCAGGCACGCAACGCACCTCCGGGCGAAGAGCAGGCGGCCCACGAAGCCGAATTGAAGATGTGGGACGAGCGGTGGCAGGGCCTGCGCATGTGGTTCGTCGGCGGGTCGAACGGCGAGCGGTCCCAGAGCGAACAGCTCAGAAGTCGCGCCCGTGCCGCGATTCCGCAACTGCTTGCAGCGATCATCGCGATCAACGAACGCCGAAGCGGACGCAGCGACCGCTCTGCGGACTTCAAAAGCCTTGCTCACTGGTTCCTCGACTGCGACGGCGACGAAGACGCCCACCGACTTGCACGAGCCGCGTTTGCGCTCAACCCGGCGCGTCACTACGCCGAAAATACCGCAGCTGCTGACGTTACCGGTGTCATTCCGTGGCATAGGGCGCCGTCCATCGTCGTTCCATTCCGGCTCCGCGAGACCGGATACAGCATGCCCCGCGGACGGCTCCCACACGTCCATGATCGAAGCGCCGGACGCAAGAAGCTCGAAGCGCAGGTCGGTGAAGAGCATGCGCAGATCGAGGCAGCCAGACAAAAATTCGCAACCGGGTGCCCCCTGCTCCTCTCGGAGCTCTGGCGTCTAAGTTCGCAGGAGTTCCGATTTTTCCTCGATCTCCTAGGCGAAGCCATCGCGACTAAGGCCGTCGGCGACGATGGCGTCACCGAAATCCAGTCCAACGACGGCCTCTATCTCATTCGACTTGAACCGCTCGACGCGGACACGGAAGCAGAAATCGTCACCGAAGACGGCGTGTTTAGCGGCCGCGACCACCGCATCACCATCACCCCGACGGATGCCGCATGAGCACCGCCTCGTCAACGCGGAATGAAGCACTCGCGCAGAGCGGCCGCCCTGGCGGCCGCGAGATACTGCGCCAGCAGGAGACTCAGGAACACGCCGAGCGCAGGGACGCCGTTCGCGCGCTCCTGATGCGCCCGTTGCTAACGCCCACATCCGCCGAAGCAAGAGAGTCCCTCCGTCTGGTGCGACGTCATTCCGCGTACCTCAGGGAATGGTTCGCACGCGAGGCCGGATGGCCGCTGCGCGTAGAGCGCGACTACGCCAGGCTGTGGAAACGCCCGAGCGACACAAGCGATGCGACGCGAGGGTGGGAAAGTTTCAACCGCAGGCGCTACGCGATCTTCTGCCTGGTGTGCGCGGTGCTCGCGCGGAGCGACCCGCAGATCACCCTTTCCGCCCTGGGTGACCAAATCCTGTCCCTTGCAAAGGATACCGATCTCCTCAGCCGCGGTTTCATTCTCGACATGGCGGACATTCACGACCGACGCAACCTTGCATCGGCCTGCGTCGCGCTCGGCGAGCTCGGCGTACTCAATGCCATCGATGGAGACGCCGAGTCGTTCGTCAAGTCTGGGCAGTCGGAAGATCGGTCCCGCGACGTCCTCTACGACGTCAATCGCGGGCCGCTTGCGAGCATTCTTGCATGCGTTCGTGGGCCATCCACGTGGCCCGAAAACGATGCACCGAAGATAACCATCGATCGGATCTCGGCCATCACGGCAGAAATTCAGCCAGAAACCGACGAGGGCCGCCGCGATGTCAGCCGACACCGCATCTCAAGGCGTCTTCTCGACGACCCCGTTGTGTACGACAGCACGGTCGACGAGGCCGACATGCAGTACTTCATCAATCAGCGCGGCGCGATGGCGAACCGCCTCGCGCTTGGCACCGGTCTTATCGTAGAACTCCGTTCGGAGGGCCTTGCACTTTGCGATCCGGACGGCGATTGCAGCGACGTCGCGATGCCGGCGGACGGCACCGATGCCCACGTCACGCTCCTTGTGGCCGACTACTTGGCACATGCCGGCAGCGACGTTCCTGATCGCCTGCGAATCGAAAGGTTCGTGGCTGAGTCGGCTGAGCGGTACGGCAGATATTGGCGGCGCAGTGCCCAGGGCGAAGCCGGCGCGCGGGAGCTGACGGCGATTGCCATCCACCGCCTCAGTCAACTCAAACTCATCACCATCGAAGGCGACAGCATCGAGGTTCTGCCGGCGCTTTCTCGCTACAAACTGGGCGAACCGGACATCAAGCATCGCGATGACAACGATCGGCTGCCCGACGTTTCCGAGGAGGCCAACGAATGAACTCCGTTCTTCCTTTCAACCCACAAAGCACCGGCCCCGTCCTGCCGCTCCCCGGCAAAAAGCGCTGGCAGCCTTTGCGGACCGGCGTCGTGGAGATATTCTTCTACGACGTGGAAGAATTCTGGTTCATCGACGGACATATCGTGTATCGGGGCAACAATGGTGCCGGCAAGTCCAAGCTCTTGGCACTCACGCTACCATTCCTCTTCGACGCCAATCTGAGCCCGTTCCGCGTCGAGCCGGATGGCGACCGAACCAAGAAGATGGCGTGGAATCTCCTCATGGGGAGGCACAAGCGCCGCGTCGGATATGTCTGGGTCGAGTTCGGGCGCGTCGACGAGGAAGGCAACAACCAGTTCGTCACGCTCGCGTGCGGACTGGAAGCGGTCGAAGACCGCGCGAATATGGAAAGCTGGTTCTTCATCATCGATGGAAGCCGTGTCGGTCGGGATTGCTCGTTCATCACGCCCGAAAGAGCCGTGCTTCGGCGAACTCAGCTGAAGGATGAGCTCGCTGACAAAGGCGGACACTTCTTCGACCGCGCCGACGACTACCGCC